>CAZPSO010000218.1:0-4474 GCA_964588895.1 uncultured Tessaracoccus sp. | reverse complement strand
GGCGAGATCCACGTCGCCGACAACATCGCCACCACGGACATCGACCTGTTGCAGGGTGACGACTCCCTGACCGTCGGGTCCGTCGCAGCCCAGGGGATGCCGTACTCGGTGTTCCTGAACCACTCGCAGGGAGTCTTCGCCGACGAGGCCGTCCGTCTTGCCTTCCAGCGTGGCGTGGACATCTCCTCGGCCACGGATGCTGTCTTCTCCGGCCACTACGACCGGGCGTGGAGCATCCTCACTCCCACGAGCGCGGGCATCTACGACGATTCCCTCGAGGAGTCCTGGCCCTTCGACCCCGACCTGGCCAATACCCTCCTCGACGAGGCCGGCTGGACCGAGCGCGACGCCGACGGCTACCGCACCAAGGACGGCCAGCGCCTGACCGCTGACTGGCTCTTCCTCGGAGCCCGCGAGGATCGCGCCTCGTTCGCAGATGCCTTCCAGGCGGACCTGCGAGAGATCGGATTCGAACTGGTGACGGTCCAGGAGGACATCGGCGCCGCGCTGGAGCGCCTCTACGCCGGCGACTATGACGCGGTGGACTGGAGCTTCGTGCGCTCCGACGGCGACATCCTGCGCCTGCATCTCTACTCCGAGTTCGCACCGGTACAGAACGCGTCCTTCGTGGATGATCCCCAGGTGGACGAGTGGGTGCTGGCCGCCTCGCAAGCCACCGACGTGGCCGAGCGTGCCGAGCTCTACCGGGAGATCCAGAACTGGGCCATCGAGACCGCGGCCATCGTCCCGGTCTACGTCCCCACCCGCTTCGTGGCGTACTCCCCGGACGTGCAGGGGATCACTGCCGACGTGGCCGCCTGGCCCCGCTTCCACGGCGCCTGGCTCGCCGAGCAGTGAGACTCGGGGGCTTCGCCGGCAGGGTGGTTCCCCGGCTCCTCGGATCACTCCTGGTGGTCTGGGGAGCCGCCACGCTGGCGTTCGGCGTCCTCACCTTCATCCCGGGCGACCCGGTGCAGATCATGCTGGGCACCCAGACCACCGCCAGCGGCGACCTGCGGATGCGGATCCGGGAGGACATGGGTCTGAACCTGCCGCTGTGGCAGCAATACCTGGACTACCTGGCCAGCGTCGTCACCCTTGACTTCGGCACCTCCTACCGGCTGCAGCAGCCCGTGATCACGGTGATAGGGGACCAGGTGGGTCCCACCGTGCAGCTGGCGCTGACCGCCGTCCTCGTGGCCACCCTGCTGACACTGCTGGTGGCGGTGGCGGCCAGGACCCGCCGGGCGCGCAGCATCGCGTCCCTGCTGGAACTGGTGGCGATCTCCTCGCCCACCTTCTGGACCGGGCTGCTCCTGCTGAGCGTGTTCTCGTTCAACCTGGGATGGTTCCCGGTCTCCGGCAACCGTGACGCCTCCGCAGTCGTGCTGCCCGCCATCACGCTGGCCCTGCCGATCGCGGGCACGCTGAGCCAACTGGTGCGTCACGGGCTGGAGGGCGTGGAACGGGCACCGTTCGTGGACAGCGCGCGGGCCCGAGGCCTGAACTACCGCGAGCTGCTTACCCGGCACACCCTGCGCCACGCGTCGATGACCGCGGTCACGCTGACCGCCTACATCGTCGGCGGGCTGCTGGGCGGCGCCGTCATCGTGGAGCAACTGTTCGCGCGTCCCGGGCTGGGCACCCTCGCGCTGAATGCCATCAACAACCGCGACCTTCCCATCATCATGGCGCTGGTGGTGCTCTCCGCCGTGGTGTTCGTGGTGGTCAACATCATCGTCGACATCCTCTACCCGCTACTGGACCCCCGCCTGAGGAGGCCAGCATGAGCCTCGACCACGGCAACCTGATCGAAGCCGCCGCCAGCGGTCCCGGACCAGTGCGACGCCGACGCCGCAAGCTCCACGGGCCCGTGATCGTCGCCGCAGTCGTCTTCGCGCTGCTGCTGGTGGCCGCGCTTGCGCCCGGTCTCCTCACCTCGTTCGACCCGCTGGGCACCGACACGTCGTCATCCCGGCAACCACCCAGCGCCGAGCACCTCTTCGGGACGGATGCACTGGGCCGCGACGTGTTCGCGCGCGTGGTTCACGGCGCCCGGATCTCCCTGACCTTCGGCTTCTCCGCGACGCTGATCGCGCTGGCCACCGCCATCGTGCTGGGCATCGCCACAGGTCTGGCGCCCGACTGGGTGGACAACATCGTCATGCGGATCCTGGAGATCATGCTGGCGCTGCCCGAGATCCTCGTGGCGCTGGTGGTCATCGCCATGCTGGGCAAGGGCCAGGCCAACCTGGTGCTGGCCATCACCATCGCCGCCATCCCCTTCTACACCCGTGCAGTGCGCATCGCCACCCGGCAGGTGCGGCGATCCGAGTTCGTGGAGGCCGCCGTCGCCATGGGCCAAAAGCGCGGCACCATCATCGTGCGCCACATCCTGCCCAACGTCATCGGCCCGGTGCTGGTGCTGGGCACCATCGGCGTCGGCGGCGCCATCATCTCCGCATCCGGGCTGAGCTTCCTCGGGCTGGGACCCTCCTCGCCCACCCCCGAATGGGGACTGATGCTGAGCGACGGTCGGGGTTCGCTCGCCACCGCGTGGTGGATGGCCGTGTTCCCGGGACTGGCCATCACCGTCACCGTGATTTCCACCACGGTGCTCGGCCGGTTCCTGCAGGCGCGTTTCGAAGGGAGGCAGCCATGAACACCCCTTTGGTTGAGGTGGAGGACCTCCGGGTCTCGTTCGGGGGGAACGTGGCCGTGGACGGGGTCTCCTTGCAGGTGGCCGCCGGGGAGTGCCTGGCGTTGGTGGGGGAGTCCGGATCCGGCAAGACGGTCACCTCCCGCGCCCTCCTGGGGCTGGTGCCCGAGGCGGGGGAGGTTTCCAGTTCGGTGCTGGCGGTGCAGGGCCGTGACATGCGCCACGGCAGCCAGCGCGAGTGGCAGGGCGTTCGCGGCCACGCCGTCGGACTGGTCACGCAGGACGCGCTGGTCTCCCTCGACCCGCTGCGCACGATCGGTGCCGAGGTGGGCGAGGTCCTGAGAACCCGCGGTGCGACACGCAGCTGGAGCAGGGAGGAACGTCGAGAGGCCGTGGTTCAGGAACTGGACCACGTGGCCGTTCCCGAACCGGGGCGCAGGATTCGCCAGTACCCGCACGAACTCTCCGGCGGTCTGCGGCAGCGTGCCCTGATCGCCTCAGCCACCATTGCGCGGCCACCGCTGCTGATTGCTGACGAACCGACGACGGCGCTGGACCTGCGCGTGCAGGCCCAGGTACTGGACCTGCTGGAACAACTCCGCGCCGCCGGCACGGGCCTGTTGCTGATCAGCCACGACCTGGCGGTGGTGGCCCGTATCGCTGACCGGGTGGCGGTGATGCGCAATGGGCGGATCGTGGAGACCGGCACCACCCAGGAGGTGCTGACCAGGCCCCGCCACGAGTACACAATCCAGCTGCTGAAGGCCACTCCCGGTGTCCACAACCGTGGCCAGCGGCTCAGCGACGTCCCGCCGCTGGAGTTTCCGGCCCCCTCGCAGGTCCCGGACCGCACCAACGTGGTGCTGGAGGTGCGCGACGTGGCCAAGAACTTCCGGCTGCCCGACGGCGGCACCATCCAGGCCGTCAAGGGCGCCACGTTCGAACTGCGCGCCGGCCAGAGCCTGGGCCTGGTGGGGGAGTCCGGCTCGGGCAAGACCACCCTGGGGCGGATCCTGCTGGGGCTTGAGGTACCCGACCGCGGGGAGGTCCTGTTGGAGGGCGAGCCCTGGAGCGCGCTGCCAGAAAAGCGCCGCCGCCACCGTCGGGGCGCGTTGCAGGTGGTGTTCCAGGACCCGCTGAGCTCGTTCGACCCCCGCTACACCGTGGCCCGGATCCTCGGCGAAGCCCTTGAGCTCGAGGGACTGGCCCGCGCTGCCCGACGGAACCGGGCTTCCGAACTGCTGGAACAGGTGGGCCTCGACCCCGTTCTGCTGGAGCGTCGCCCCCTCACCCTGTCCGGTGGACAACGGCAACGCATCGCCATCGCCCGCGCCCTGGCCCGCAACCCCAGGGTGCTGGTGTGCGACGAGCCGGTCTCCGCGCTGGACGTCTCCGTCCAGGCGCAAGTGCTGGACGTCTTCAGCGACATCCGCGACCAGCTGGGACTGGCCATGCTGTTCATCTCCCACGACCTTTCGGTGGTGCACCACATGTGCGACGACGTGCTCGTGATGTCCGACGGGGACATCGTGGAGCGCGGCTCCGCCGATCAGGTGTTCCTCGACCCCCAGCACGACTACACCGCAGCGCTGGTCAGCGCGCTGCCACAGCCCGCCCATGCCGCAGGAGGCAATCATGACCACTGACCTGACGCCCATCACCATCAGCTCGCTCCGCCCGGAACTCCTGGGCCAACCGTTCCCGGGCACCCAACTGCCGGCCATCAACGATGCCCTCCTGGAGGCAGAACGATGGATCGAACAGGGCCGCGTCTTTGCCGAGGGCCGGTCCTGGTGGCAGGCCTGGCCGGACCAG
>CAZPSO010000217.1:0-4518 GCA_964588895.1 uncultured Tessaracoccus sp. | reverse complement strand
GCCTCCAGGAGGAAGTCGTGACCATCACGGTGAAGTCCCCGCGCGGCGCCTACGAGGTGCATGTCGGCGCGGGCGTGCGCGACGCCCTGCCCGGCCTGCTCGGCTCCGCCAGCCGCGTGGCGGTGATCCATCCCGGCGACCTGCAGCCCCTGGCCGAGCGGCTCGCCGCTGACGTCGACGTCGAAGTGCTGTCCATCGTCGTCCCCGACGCCGAGGCCGCCAAGACCGTCGAGGTGCTCCAGCAGTGCTGGCACGCCCTGGCGGCGGCGGGATTCACCCGCAACGACGTGATCATCGGCATGGGCGGCGGGACGGCCACCGACCTTGCCGGTTTCGTGGCCGCCACCTGGCTGCGCGGCGTCGACTTCATCTCGATTCCCACCACGGTGTTGGCCATGGTGGACGCGGCGGTGGGCGGCAAGACGGGCATCAACCTGCCCCAGGGCAAGAACCTCGTCGGGAGCTTCCACGAACCCCGCGGCGTGCTGTGCGACCTGGACCTGCTGTCCACCCTTCCGCTGCCGGAAGTCCTCTCCGGGCTGGCCGAGATCATCAAGACCGGTTTCATCAGTGACCCCGAGGTCCTGCGTCTGGTGGAGCAGGACCCCCGGGAGAGCACCGACGTCGGCTCCGCACGGTTCGCCGAACTCGCCCGGCGGGCCATCCAGGTCAAGGCCGACGTGGTGGCCGACGACCTCACGGAACGTACCTCCAGCGGGGCGCGGGTGGGGCGCGAGGCGCTCAACTACGGGCATACCCTGGGCCACGCCATCGAGGCCCACCACCGCTACACCCTGAGGCACGGGCACGCCATCAGTATCGGCATGGTCTGGATGGCGGAGGTCTCCAGGCGGCTGTTGGGCCTGGACGACGAACTGGTGGCCGCGCATCGCCGGTTGCTGGGTGGCATCGGTCTGCCCATCCACCATGACGCCGATGCCTGGCCCGAACTGCGTCGCCTCATGAGCCTGGACAAGAAGTCCCGGGGCGGCACGCTGCGGCTGGTGGGGCTCTCCACGCAGGGCAGTCCCGAAATCATCGAGGCCCCTGACGAGGCGGTCCTGGAGGATTGCTTCCGCACCATCGCGACGCAGGCTGCGCCCGGGGCCCCTGGTCCGTGACAGATCGGGACGCCCGCACGGCGCACCAGGTGGCCTTGGAGCACATCGAGGATGCCTTGATGGAGCACCGGTGGCCGGTGGGTGCGCAACTGCCCCCGGAACGCGACCTCGCGCAGCAGCTGGGGGTGAGCCGGGGGGCCGTGCGGGAGGCCATCAGGGTGCTGCAGGCCCAGGGCATTCTGGAGTCGCATCCCGGACCCGGCCGGGGGACCCGCATCACGGCCGGGCAGACCCACGCGCTGGGACGACTGTTCCGGCTGCACCTGGGCATCGCCTCCACATCAATCGCGGACCTCACGGAGACACGCATTGCGTTGGAGCGCTCATCCGCCTCCCTGGCCGCCCGGCACGGGAACCCGGCCGGCCTGGCGGAACAGGAACGGTTGCTGAAGCGCATGGATGACGCTCCCGGCCTGGAGGAGTTCAACGCGCTCGACTCCGACTTTCACGTGGCCATTGCCACGTCGGCCCGGACCCCTCTCATCGGCGACCTGTGCACCGCGATCCGGGAGGCATTGCGGGGTCCGATCCTGCGGGCCTCGCAGTCGCTGGAGGACTGGGGTCGTTTCCGGGAGGCATTGTCGTCCCAGCACCGGGCGATCCACGCTGCCATCCGCACTGGCGACGGCGACAGCGCCGCCGCCCTGGCCGAGGGCCACATCCGCTACGCAGCCGACAAGCTGGGACTGTAGGAAGGCGTGAAAAACGGGGAGGTGCTTCATGCACCTCCCCGCCTTGTCTGTTCGGAGTTTCGTCGATCGAGGTTGGTTACCTGTCGGTCGCGTCGTTAAAAGCTCCGGCCGCACCATCCTTGGCATCCTCGACACCCTGCTTGCCCTTGGCCTTCAGTTGGTCGAGTTTGCCTTCAGCTTCGAGCTGTTCGTTGTCGGTGGCGTCGCCGACGCCTTCCTTGACTCGGCCCTTGGTTTCCTCAGCCCGATTCGACATTTTGTCTCCCAGACCCATATGCGGCCTCCCTTCTTCAAGTGGCTGCCTGTCAGCCAAATCCCTTCTACTGTAACTCGCGATCCCGCTTGTCATGGCGATTGGGAGATATTTTCCGGGGCGCGCGGTTGCCCGCCGGAGCACACGCATTCGTGGCAGTCCCGCCGGTGCCGGTAGACTGCGTTGCTGGCGCAGACAGCAACCACCGAAAGGCAGACAATCGTGGTCTCAACCAATGATCTGAAGAACGGCATGGTCCTGGACCTCGACGGCCAGTTGTGGCAGGTGCAGTGGTTCCAGCACCACAAGCCGGGCAAGGGCAACACCGTGGTGCGCACCAAGCTCAAGCACGTCTTGACCGGCAAGGTGGTGGATCGCACGTTCACCGCGGACACCAAGGTGGACTCGGCCACGGTGGACCGGCGCGACATGCAGTACCTCTACGCCGACGGGGACGACTACGTCTTCATGGACAACAGCACCTACGACCAGATCCACGTCTCTGCCGACGTGGTGGGGCAGGCCCGGGACTACCTGCTGGAGAACCAGGCCGCCACGGTGGCGCTGCACGAGGGCAACCCCCTGTTCCTCGAACTGCCGGCCTCCGTGGAACTCGAGATCACCTACACCGAACCGGGGCTCCAGGGCGACCGGTCCACCGGCGGCACCAAGCCCGCCACCGTCGAGACCGGCAAGGAGATCCAGGTGCCGCTGTTCATCACCACCGGCGAGAAGGTGAAAGTGGACACCCGCGACGGTTCGTACCTGGGCCGCGTCACCGGTGGCTGACGACGACTACCGACCGCACTACGGCGCCCAGACGAAGGCCCGCAAGGCTGCGCTGGACGTGCTGTTCGCCTCCGACCAGCGCGGCCGCGGATTCCTCGAAACGCTGGAGGAGTTGCGCAGCGTGGGGGAGATCCCGCTGCGCGATTTCACCGTCACCTTGGTGGAAGGGGTGGCCCGGCACATGGAAGCCATTGACGATCGGATCAGCGCCAGCCTGTCCGCGCGTTGGACCCTGCAGAGAATGCCTGCCGTGGACCGTAATCTGGCACGTATCGCCACCTTCGAAATCGACTACACCGACGTGCCCGCCGCCACCGCCATCGCGGAGGCAGTCCGGCTGGGGGGCGACTTGTCCACAGACTCGTCCCCGGGTTTCCTGAACGGGGTCCTGAAGTCGGTGGCCGACACCAAACCCGCACCAAACGAGATCCAACCCTGACATCCAAAGGCTTGAAAAGATCATGAGTTCTCACACCGCGCTACTGGTTCTGGAGGACGGTCGATCCTTCCTCGGCAAGTCATTCGGAGCCGAGGGCGAAACCTTCGGGGAGCTCGTGTTCACCACGGGGATGACCGGCTACCAGGAGACACTGACGGACCCCAGCTACCACCGGCAGGTGCTGCTGGCCACCAGCCCCCACATCGGCAACACTGGATGGAACGACGAGGACAGCGAGTCCTCCCGGATCTGGGTGGCGGGCTACGTGGTGCGCGATCCTGCCCCCCGCCCGTCGAACTGGCGCTCCACCCGCAGCCTGGTGGACGAACTGCAGCGCCAGGGCGTGGTGGGGATCTCGGGTATCGACACCCGCGCCCTCACCCGGCACCTCCGTTCGAGGGGTGCGATGCGCGTCGGGATCTCCACCGTGGCCACCGACCCCGAAGAGCTCCTCGCCCGAGTCAGGCAGCAGCCCCCCATGAAGGGAATGGCTCTGGCTGAGCAGGTGAGCACCGAGAACTCCTACGTCATCGAGGCCGAGGGCGAGAAGCGGTACACCGTCGCCGCCGTCGATCTGGGCATCAAGACCATGACGCCGCTCCAGCTGGCCAAGCGGGGCATCGAGGTGCACGTGCTGCCGGCAACCGCCACCTTCGATGACATCCGGGCCACCGGCGCCGACGGCGTCTTCTTCTCCAACGGCCCCGGCGACCCTGCCACCGCCGAGCACCCCGTCCGCGTCCTGGGCCAGGTCCTCGAGGCCGGGATTCCGTACTTCGGGATCTGTTTCGGCAACCAGTTGTTCGGGCGGGCGCTGGGCTTCGAGACCTACAAGCTCAAGTTCGGCCACCGCGGCATCAACCAGCCCGTCAAGGACCTGACCACCGGCCGGGTGGAGATGACCTCACACAACCACGGATTCGCCGTTCGGGCCCCGGTCGGTGAGATGACCCGCACCCCACACGGCGAGGCCTCGGTCAGCCATATCGGACTCAACGACGGCGTCGTGGAAGGCCTGGAGCTCAGGCGTGACGGCGAGCTGGTTGCATTTTCGGTGCAGTACCACCCGGAAGCCGCCGCCGGCCCGCACGACGCCAACTACCTGTTCGACCGATTCGCCGACCTGTTGGCCGGAAAGGACGCTTGATGCCGCGCCGTACAGACATCTCCTCCATCCTCGTGATCGGCTCGGGTCCGATCGTGATTGGCCAGGCATGCGAGTTC
>CAZPSO010000216.1:0-4541 GCA_964588895.1 uncultured Tessaracoccus sp. | reverse complement strand
GCTGGAAGACCGCATTCCGGCTCATCATTTTCATGCCCATGGCCATTTCGATGCTGGCCGCGGGCGTGATCTTCCGCGGCCTGTTCCAGGAGAACCCGCAGATCGGCGCCGTGAACGCCGCCATCGTCGCCGTGGACAGCGCCTTCAGCGATTCAGCCAGCTATCCGGGAGCCAACCCGCGCCAGGACGTCGGGATCGTCGCCGAAGCTGGCGTGATCTCGGCGGAGGCCGAGATGGCCGCCGGCCAGATCCAGAACTTCCCGCTGGTGGCCATCCGGCAGGACGACCTACCGGAGAACGCTGCCCAGGCCGCCGAGGCGCCGGCCCCCGCCGAGGACCAGATCGCGGGCACCGTGTGGCTCGACGTGGTCAGGGGCGGTGGCGGTACCAACGGTCAGATCGACGAGGGCAAGAGTGGCCTCCCGGGTATGCGGGTGGACGCCGTCGGGCCCGACGGGTCGATCGCCGGCAACGCCACCACCGAGGACGACGGCACTTTCCTGATCGAGGGCCTCGACCCCGGCAGCACCTACCGCGTCGCGCTCCCCGCCTCCAACTTCGACGACGGCTTCCAGGGGGTCAGCTGGCTGAGTGCCACGTTCATCAACGGCGTGGTCATCCTCGCCTACGTCTGGATCTGGGCCGGCTTCGCCATGGTGATGATCGCCTCCGGCCTGTCGGCCATGGACAAGTCGGTGCAGGAAGCTGCACGGATGGACGGCGCCAACGAGTGGCAGGTCTTCACCCGCATCACCGCTCCTTTGCTGGCGCCGGTGATCCTGGTGGTGCTCGTGACCCTGATCATCAACGTGCTGAAGATCTTCGACCTCGTCTACGTGATCCCTCCCGGCAACGCCAGACCGGCGGCCAACGTGATCGCGGTGGAGATGTGGACCGTCTCGTTCGGGGGCGGCAACAACCACGGCCTGGGATCAGCGCTGGCCATCCTGCTGCTGGTCCTGGTGCTGCCATCGATGATCCTCAACGTCAAGCGGTTCAGGGAGGAGCGGCGGATATGAGCGAGCTTTCCATCGTGCGCAAGAAGTCCACCGCATCGAAGATCGTCTCGTTCTTCTCCGGCGGCTTCGCCAACGTGTTGCTGGTGTTGGTGGCCATCTTCTGGCTGGTTCCCTCCGTCGGCTTGTTCCTCACTTCGCTGCGGACCTCCGCGGCCAACGCGTCGAGCGGCTGGTGGAATGTGTTCACGGCTCCGGCGCAGCTGACCCTGGACAACTACCGCAACCTGCTGGACAACCCGGTCATCATGGGTTCCTTCTGGAACACCATCGTGATCGCGGTACCGTCGACGCTGCTGGTGGTGGTGATCGGTGCGCTCGCGGGTTACGCGTTCGCCTTCCTGGAGTTCAAGGGCCGCGACCACCTGCTGATCGCCGTGATCATCCTGTTGGCGGTGCCCATCCAGGTGGCGTTGATCCCGCTGGCACGCCTGTTCGGCTCACTGGGGATCTTCGGCTCGGTGTTGGGCGTGATCCTGTTCCACGTGGCGTTCGGCCTTCCGTTCGCCATCTTCCTGCTGCGCAACTTCTTCAGCCAGTTCCCCGGGGAACTGCTGGAGGCCGCGCGGGTGGACGGCGCGTCGGATCTGAACATCTTCATCCGCCTGGTGCTGCCCCTGGGACTACCGGCTATTGCGTCGCTGGCCATCTTCCAGTTCCTGTGGACTTGGAACGACATGCTGGTGGCGCTGATCTTCACCAATCCGCAGTCCATGCCGCTCACCGTTGCCATCCAGACGCAGCTGCGTCAATACGGTGCCAACCTGGACGTGCTGTCCTCCGGCGCCTTCCTGTCCATGATTGTGCCCCTGATCGTGTTCTTCGCGTTCCAGCGGTACTTCGTCCAGGCGCTGCTGGCCGGCTCGCAGAAGTAGTCCCCAGCCCCGCCCGCCCGTGCCCCGGCCGCCTCGCCGCGCCCGGTGCGCCGGGGGTGGGCCCGGTGGGCCCGGTGGACCCGATGCAAGTTGTGCGCCTTCGTCGACGCATAACTCGCGTCAGGTCCCAACCGGGTGGGGGAGTTGTCCACAGCGGCTGCATCGGGAGAGCTGGCCGGCCCAGCCGAGCCGTCTCAACATGCTGGCGACCACCCCGGCCACTCGACACGGCGAGCCGGCCACGTCGGCCCACCCGAAGCGCAGCGTCGTCCAGCCGCGCAGGGCGTGACGGTTGTCGCGTGCGTAGTCGCGCCATCTCCCGGTCCCGGTGTGCCCAAGGCGTCCATCCAGTTCGATGACGAGTTCCTGTTCGTCGTGGGTGCAGTCCACGATGGCTCCCGCGCCCATCCGAACCTGCCTGTTGGCGATGGGCAGACCGTGGGCCCGCTCCACGTCGTGGAGGTACCGCGCTTCCAGCGCGCTGTGCGCACCCTGCGCCACGTCTTGCAGGACCTCCGCGATCACGCCCCGGTGTCGCAGGTTGGGGTGGAGTGCCAGTTCCTCGAACAGTCGCGACGGTGTGGTGCGCTGGTCGCTGACTGCACGCGCGAGGATGTTCATGGCCTCGTCCACCCGGCTCTGGCCGCACAGGAGCAGCGCCGTGACCTCGATGGTGGTTCGAGCCGGAGACCCCACGCCCTTGAGCGTGCCGATGTGGAAGCGCCAGCGTTTTCGATCCACCATTCGCCGTGGCGCGAACACGTCGAGATTCTGCGGCTGGCTGCACAGGCCATGGAGGAACCCGGCGGCGTGTAGCCCGAGTACCGAGAAGGGGCCGCCAAGCAGCACGCCACCGAACGCCAGGGCGTCCCAGGTGGGGTCGGGCGTCAGGGAGTACAGGCCCCGTGCGATGCGCCACACCGCCTTGTCGTCGAAGAGGCGCTGGATCGAGGTGCGTGTGAATCCGGCCCTGGTCACCTGAGCGTGGGTGAGCATGCCCTCCTGCTCGCGGGCGAGGCTCCAGAGCCCGGGGGGAACGTGCGTCTTGCGTTTCATAATGTGAGGATGGGCACTTGCCTGCCTGAACGACCGTTCTGCCTGTCCGCCTGTGGATAAGTCCCAAGCCCAAACGCTAGTTGTGCGTCAACTGAGGCGCACAACTAGCGTTCGGGGGGCCGGGTGCGAAGCTGGGCCGGGTGAGCGTCGCGGCAGGCGCGAGTCGTGCGTCAACTGAGGCGCACAACTAGCGTTCGGCTCCGCAGTCTCCGGCAGGCGCCGGGATTAGGAACGACGGCGCAGTTGCGTTATTCTGTACAGGTTGCTTTGGGTCTGTGCCCTTCCCTCGTGTAGGGGACCTTTCCCGGGCGATACGCCACCCCATGTCCCTCTCTCAACGGACATGGGGCGCCTCCTGGCAAAATCCAGGGGGTCCATACATCGAGTTCCACCCAGGCCCTCTCGGGAACCGGCTGGACGAAGGAGAACAAATGATCCAGCAGGAGTCGCGGCTGAAAGTCGCCGACAACACTGGTGCCAAGGAGATCTTGTGCATCCGTGTTCTCGGTGGTTCAGGCCGCCGCTACGCCTACGTGGGTGACACCATCGTCGCCTCGGTCAAGGACGCGATCCCCGGCGGAAACGTCAAGAAGGGCGAGATCGTCAAGGCCGTCATCGTACGCACTCGGAAGGAACGTCGCCGCGCCGACGGTTCCTACATCAAGTTCGACGAGAACGCCGCCGTGCTCCTCACCCCCAACGGTGAGCCCCGCGGCACGCGCATCTTCGGTCCCGTGGCTCGTGAGCTGCGCGAGAAGAAGTACATGCGCATCGTCTCACTCGCCCCGGAGGTGATCTGACATGAGGACGCTCCACGTCAAGAAGGGTGATCGCGTCAAGGTGATCGCCGGTGCCGGCAAGGGCACCGTCGGCGAGATCCTGGCCGTGTTCCCCGAGGACCAGAAGGTCACCGTCGAAGGCGTCAACATCAAGAAGCGCCACCGCCGTGAGCAGCAGACCCCCGGCGGGCGCCGCATCGAGGGCGGCATCATCTCCGTCGAAGCCCCGATCCACGTCTCCAACGTGCAGCCGGTGGTCGACGTCGATGACGCCAAGGATGTGCCCACCCGCATCGGGTTCGAGCGCAAGGCCGTCACCAAGCGTCGCGCCGACGGTTCCGAATACGACGCGCAGCGTTCCGTGCGCATTGCTCGCAAGACCGGGAAGGAGCTGTGATGAGCACCGACACCGCAACCAGGGAAATTCCCCGCCTGAAGAAGAGGTACCGCGAGGAGATCATCCCCGCGCTGCAGTCCGAGTTCGACTACGGCAATGTCATGCAGATCCCCGGTCTGGTCAAGATCGTGGTCAACATGGGTGTCGGCGAGGCAGCTCGCGACTCCAAGATCATCGACGGCGCCATCAGGGACCTGACCGCCATCACCGGCCAGAAGCCGGCAGTCACCAAGGCACGCAAGTCCATCGCGCAGTTCAAGCTGCGTGAGGGCCAGCCCATCGGCTGCCACGTCACCCTCCGCGGTGACCGCATGTGGGAGTTCGCCGACCGCCTGCTGACCCTGGCGCTGCCCCGTATCCGCGACTTCCGTGGCCTCAACGGCCGGCAGTTCGACGGCAACGGCAACTACACGTTCGG
>CAZPSO010000215.1:2007-4568 GCA_964588895.1 uncultured Tessaracoccus sp. | reverse complement strand
TGACCGACCTGTCCAGGGATTCGTCCAGGTCAATGTCGGCCAGTTCTGCCCCGCCACCCATCCGGTAGGCGTCGACGTGGACCAGGTCCGGGCCCGGGCCGTGGTGGACCCGCGAAATCACGAACGTGGGAGAGATCACCGGGCCGGTCACCCGGAGCCCCTCCCCGATCCCCTGGGTGAGGGTGGTCTTGCCTGCCCCCAGGTCGCCGCTGAGGATGACCACGTCCCCGGCGCGCAGCACGCGGGCGAGCTGGCATCCGAGCCTGTGCATGTCGTCGGCGGTGGGGGCCTGAATGAGTCGGGGCACCTCGCGTGCCAAGAGGTGGTTGGGCGGGGCGTCGGCAACCACCTCGAAGCCGTGGCGCCGCCACCACGCCACCAGTTCCGGGAACTCGGCACGGGCCACCAGCTCCGCGCGGGTGCAGCCCAGGTCGGCCGCCACGTCGAGCGCGCCGCGCACCAGATGGGCGGCGACGCCGGCCCCAGAGAACCTGGGGAGCACGCTGACCCGGCGGAGGGTTGCCACCGGGCGCTCGAGGGCCAGGATGAGGCAGCCGGCCAGTTCGCCGTCGACATCCACCCCGACGCCGTAGCCGTCGCGGATTGCCTGCTCGATGTCATCCGGGGTATCCCCCAACGCGTCGGCCGGCGGATCCACCGGGCGACGCGCGGAGAATGCCTCGTTGATGACGCTCCACCAGGCAGGGCCATCACCCGCCTTCGCCAGTCGTAGCGCGATCCGGGACTCAGTCATAACTGGCCGATGTTATCCCGTGCACCAACACTGGACCAAGGCGGACAACGGCCTCAGCGGCGCCAGCCACCCTGGCGCCCACGACCCTGACCAGGGCGCTGGTGGTTCCTGGGCCGGCCGGAGCGCTTGGGCTGCCGGGGCGCGATGATGGCCTGGTAGTCCTCGTCGGGGATCGGGGTCTGCGACGTGGGCCTGGCCCCGGTGACCTCGCGGAGGTCAACGCTGCCGGGTTCCACCTTGACGCTGGAGCCGTTGACGCCGGCCTGGCCGGCGATCCGGCGCATCATCTTGCGCTGGTGGGGCAGGACGACGGTGGCGACCACGCCCGAGGACCCCGCCCTCGCGGTGCGGCCGGCTCGGTGCAGGTAGTCCTTCGAACCCATGGGTGGGTCCACCTGGAGCACCAGCGTGACGTCGTCGACGTGGATGCCGCGGGCAGCCACGTCAGTGGCCACCAGGACGGGCACCTCACCGCTCTTGAAGGCGGCCAGGATCCGGGCGCGGGCGCCCTGGGTGAGGCCGCCATGCAACGCGCCGGCCAGAACGCCTGCCTCGCGCAGTTGTCCCGCGATCCGGTCGGTTCCCATCTGGGTGCGGGCGAAGATCAACGTCCTGCCCCCGCGGTTGGCGATCTCCGCGGTGATGGAGTTCTTGTGGTGCGGGGCCATGTCGAGCAGGAAGTGCGACATGGTGGTCACCGACGCCTTGGACGAGTCCACCTCGTGGGTGACGGGGTCGCTCAGGTAGCGCTTGACCACCTTGCCCACGGCCGCGTCGAGGGTGGCCGAGAACAGCATCCGCTGCCCGGCGTCCGCGACCGCGTCCAGCAGGGTGGTCACGTCGGGCAGGAAGCCGAGATCGCTCATGTGGTCGGCCTCGTCGAGGACGGTGATCTCCACCTGCGAAAGGTCTGCGGCGCCCTGCTCGAGCAGGTCGATCAGCCGTCCGGGGGTGGCCACCACCACGTCGACACCGCGCTCGAAGGCGCGCATCTGGGGCCCGTAGGGCATACCGCCTGCCACGAGGGTCAGGTGAAGTCCGACGGCTGCCGCCAGTGGGGCAAGGTTGTCCGCGATCTGCATGGCCAGCTCACGGGTGGGGCTGAGGATCATCGCGCGGGCGGCGCCGCCGGAGGGCTGTTCCGCCAGACGGGTCAGCAGTGGCAGCCCGAAGGCCAGCGTCTTCCCCGAGCCCGTGCGGGCGCGGCCCAGCACGTCGCGGCCAGCCATGGCATCGGCAATGGTGGCACTCTGGATCGGGAAGGGCTCCGTGATCCCCTGGGCGGCCAGGGCGGCCACGATTTGGGGTGCTACACCCAGCTCCGTGAAGCCGGAGTGACCGGTCAGCTCCACCTGCTCGCCCCCGGCCTCGAAGGCCTGCCACTCCATGTGGTCCTGTACCGAGGGGGCCTCCCGACGGTCGTCCCGGCGTTCGAAGCTGGGGCGGTCCTCGCGTCGGGTCCGATCCACCCGGCGGTCATCGAAACGACGGTCGTCGAAGCGGCGCGGTCGCGACTCCTCGAAGCGGTCTGCCACGCGTCGCGGCTTGCGATCGTCGAAGCGCCGGGGCCTGGACTCCTCGAACCGGTCGGCTCCACGCCGTGCCGGCTTGCGGTCCTCCCAGCGATTCTCTGCGCGACGATCCGGCCCGCGCTCGTCGCGGCGCTCGCTGTTCCAGCGGTTGGGCCGTTGCCCGTCATGGCGATTCTCGCTGCGGCGGTCCGGTCCGCGGTCCTCCCGCCGATCGGGGCTCCAGCGGCTGGGCCGTTGCCCGTCATGACGGTTCTCGCTGCGGCGGTCCGGTCCGC
>CAZPSO010000215.1:0-1907 GCA_964588895.1 uncultured Tessaracoccus sp. | reverse complement strand
TGGGCCGTTGCCCGTCATGACGGTTCTCGCTGCGGCGGTCCGGTCCGCCCTCGTCGCGGCGCTCATCGGCCCAGCGGTTGGGACGCTGGCCTTGGTAACGCTCGGCACCGCGTCGGTCCTGCCTGCGGTCGTCGAAACGCTCGTTGCCGCTCCTCGGTCGCTCTTCGCGGGGGGCATCGCCGACGGTGCGATCATCGAAGCGCCGTGGGCGCTGCGTGCGGGAGTCGGTCCTCTCGTCGCGGCGGGGCTGGCCTCCGCGGCGGCGGGGGTCCTGCCCGCGCGCACTACGTTCGGCGGCGGTCCAGCGACGCTTGGGCGTGCCGTCGGCCTTGTGCTTCTTGGGGCCCTTCTTGGGCATGGTGATCCTCTTGATTCTTCAGTGATGGAAACGGGCCGGGAAGCGATTGGCACCCGGCAGCGACGCGTCTCCTCATGCACTGCTCATCAAGACGGCCGCGGCATCCGATGGCCCTGGGGGCGCAACGGGCGAACACCTCAGCATAAGTCAAAATTGGTCCTGGACCCAATCGGGCGTCGGATGGGGCGGTGCGGTCGGCATCGCGAAGGCTTCCTCCGGCGTTCATCGGGCGTTCACCCGGGATGGAGGAAGTGGCAACTCCGTCCACTACAGTGAAAAGCGTGCGAGTGGCAATCGTGGCGGAGTCCTTCCTTCCGCAGGTCAACGGGGTCACCAATTCGGTGCTCCGGATTCTTGAGCACCTCAAGACTCAAGGTCACGAGGCGATGGTCGTCGCGCCCGCGGACGGCAAGAAGACGCCGCGCCACTATCTGGGCTTTCCCATCGAGACGGTGGCCTCCATCGGGTTGCCGGGCTACGACGCGGTGCGTGTGGTGACCACGTCGTCGTACACAATCGAACGGCACCTGGCGCAGTTCCGGCCGGACGTCATCCACCTGGCCGCACCGTTCGTGGTGGGATACAAGGCGGCCTCGGCGGGTGCCAAGCTGGGGATCCCGATGGTGGGCGTCTACCAGACCGAGGTGCCCTCCTACGCGGCTCGCTACGGATTCCCGCAGTTGGAGCCGATCTTCTGGCACCACCTGCGCCAGACCCACTCCCTGGCCACCCTGAACCTGGCTCCCTCCACGTTCGCCCGGGACCAGCTCATCGGGCAGGGCATCCCGCGCGTCGAGGTATGGGGTCGCGGCGTGGACTCGGTGCGCTTCCACCCCGGCAAGCGCTCGGAGAAGTTTCGGCGCAAGTACGCCCCGGGCGGTGAACGACTGATCTGCTTCATGGGCCGGTTGGCGAGCGAGAAGCAGGTGGAGGACCTGGTGCACCTGAAGGGCATCCCCAACTCGCGGATCGTCATCATCGGCGAGGGGCCCAGCCGCGGCACGCTCGAGAAACTGCTGCCCGAGGCCGTCTTCCTGGGCCAGCTCGGCGGGGAGAAGCTGCCGACGGCGCTGGCCAGCGCCGACCTGTTCGTGCACACGGGCGAGCTGGAGACGTTCTGCCAGTCCATCCAGGAGGCCAAGGCCTCGGGCCTGCCGATCATCGCCCCGCACCGCGGCGGTCCGATCGATCTGGTGGACCAGTCACGCACCGGGTGGTTGTTCAAGCCGGGCGATCTGGCCGCCATGCGCTCCCACGCCCTGGACCTGTTGGGTGACGACACGAAGCGCCAGGCCATGGGCACCGCGGCCAGGCGCTCAACGCTGGAACGCACCTGGCACAACATCAACGAAGAACTCCTGGGGCACTACCGCGAGGCCATCCGCCTCAGCAAGCGCCGACGCGTCACCGCCGGTTGAGTAGCGCACCACGCAAGTGGGTTCGTGTTCGACCACCAACACAAACCCACTTCCATCCTTCACCTCACCCGACGGCATCGCTTGCACCCCCCGATGTCCGCCTCCCAGCCGTGCGCCCGGAGGAACATCGC
>CAZPSO010000214.1:0-4568 GCA_964588895.1 uncultured Tessaracoccus sp. | reverse complement strand
CGCCCCCTAATCGGCCAAGGGCCGTGGCACTCGATGCAGGGCCATCTGACTGCATGCCCGCAGCCTCAGTGGCTTTGCCAAACTCCTCCTTTGCGTTCTGAGCGGACGACTGACAATTGTCGAAGGGCTCTTGACCATGACGTCGTTTTCCTCAAGTGAGTGGGCCAAGGCTCGTAAGGCAGCAAGGCGTAGCCAATCAACTTCGTGGAGTCCCTCGAGGAACACGCCTCGAGCGGGCCGAAAATGGTGCTCGCGGCGTCACCCTGTGAGCCAGTAGGCTCGTGGTCCTCTGGATCGCGCAGGCCGTGACAGCACCCTTACCACAGGGCCCCCAGCGTTTCCGATCGCCCCGAGCCTCCTCCTTCACCGTCTTTCTCGGGGACCCGCCAGCCGCCGACACTTCCGGGAGAGCCGATGAGCGAGGAACGGCGCAGGGAGCTGGGCGAGAATGACTTCGCCATCGAACAGCACCTGCAAGAGGCATTCGAGAGCACGATGGAAGAGGGGGCCGAGCGGCTGCACCGCACCTTCCGTGCCGTGGTCATCACCGGCCTGTTCGGGGGCATGGAGATCGGCCTGGGCGTGATGGCCTACCTGGCTGTAATGCACGAGACCGGCAGTCACCTCCTGGCCGGTCTGGCGTTCAGCATCGGGTTGATCGCCGTGCTGCTGGCCCACAGCGAACTGTTCACCGAGGACTTCCTCATGCCGGTCATGGCGTTGGTCACCCGCCAGGCCAGCGTCTGGAAACTGCTCAAGCTGTGGGCGGGAACGCTGGGGAGCAACCTGGTCGGTGGCTGGGTGTTCATGTGGCTGGTGATGCAGGCCTTCCCCGAATGGCGAAGCACCATTGCCGAGTCGGCACATCATTTCGTTGATGCCCCCTTCTCGCTGCAGACGATCTGTCTGGCCCTGCTCGGGGGCAGCACCATGACCTTGATGACCCGGATGCAAAAGGGCGCGAAGACCGAAACGGTCCGGGTGGTCGCCGCCGTGGGCGGCGGGTTCCTGCTGGCCGGACTCCAGCTCTTCCACTCGGTCCTGGATTCCCTGCTGATCTTCGGCGCCATCCAGTCCGGAGCGGACATCGACTTGTTGCAGTGGCTGGGCTGGTTCGGCTACACCCTGGTCTTCAATATCGTTGGTGGCATCGCCCTGGTCACGGCGCTGCGCATCGTGCGGACCAAGGAACTGGTGGCGCACTGGCGACGCGAATCACCCGCCGACCCCGATGCCCCCCACAACCGGTGACCCAGTGCGAGGCCGTGTGGCCACGTTGGTCTCCTGTGGCCAACGGGCCCTGTTCTGCAACGGTGGTCAGTACACCGATGGTGGTGTCCACCTCGCGGAGCTGAGACGCGAAAAGGCCGACGCCTTCATCGCGCGCCCCACTCCACCGGGGCAGTCGAGCCGTTCTTAGCGGTGGTCATGCGACGGTGACGCAAGCCCTACCTCGAGGGCACATCTTGCCAACCCCGCTGCATCTCACTGAACCCAAAAGGAACACGACTGCGAGACGGCCGCCCGGAGAGGTGAAGACTGCTGCAAAACCTAGGATGAACATCCAATGGTCCGAAGGCTGAGGGAAAGGTCCGTTGAACAATCCGTGAACCTGACCCTTTCCGGTGGACGCTGACCAGAGGACGAGGCAACCCATGACCGCGAAGGTGTTTGTGCTGTCGGGCTATTTGGGAATTCTCTTCGTCGCCGTAGTGACGTTTGTATTTGTGCTGGCGGGCGCGGACTGGGAGGGCGGCCATAGGGGCGTCTTCTGGTTCCTCCTGTGCGGGTTCTTGCTTTTCTTCCTGGGCTTCCTCCTGTTCTGGAGTCAGCGGCCCCGGTTCGTGGCCAGGCATGCCGCCCGGTACGTCAGCTCACTGGGGGAGGATCTGACGATGGAGGAAGGAGCCAGGCTGCTCAGGAGGTCCTCCCCGCTCATGTTGGCGGGCGCGCTGGTATATCTCGCCGGTGCCCTGTTCGCCTTCTTCCTCTACTGACCCGCTACCGCACACGTCGGGCAGTTGGGCTGACCGGCTCCTCATCGCGAACCGCGGCTCCCAGTTCCGGCCCTTCGGCTCTAGGTTGACGGCATTAGGCCAGACCATGGCCTTCCGACGCGAGACGATCCTCACGGGGTCAAGTGCCCATGCGCGGGGGATGCGTGGGGGAGCGCTGTGGATCACAGTGCTCCCGGCCCCGCACTGCTAGCCACAGCAGTGCACAGACGGACCCACGCATGGACACAAGCAGCGACGGTTACGGCGGGCATGCCACAAGACCGTTCAGCGATGTGCGCGTGACAACGTAGTCCGCTGTTGGAGTGTTCATTGGCCTTGGCGCAGTCCCAGGGCTGCGGCCACCCACGTTCCTGCGGTCATCGGAACCATGGCTGCGAACTCGATGAGGCAATGCCACCAAGTAGTGGCTCCTCGATCAGGAGAAGGCTGGGCACAACGGAAAGGCGTGAAGGGGACGCCAACCGTCGATGCGAGCGGTCCCTGGCCTAGACAGCGGGCTCCAGCGGATCGCTCGCTGGTTGGGGCAGCCTTGTCCTCATGTTCCGGTCAGGGATGCCTGGGGGAGGGGTGGGGCGGGGTCAGTACCCGCGGGGCTGTGCGGCCGGGGTGGTGTTCAGGTGCTCGACGGTGGCCGGGTCCCCACCACCGTGTACGTACGGACGGTAGCGCTCCTGGGTGCCATCCATCACCGGAAACTGCTCACCATGCTCCCGCCAACGGTCTCGAGGGTGACCTTGGCCCTGCCACCGGGGAAGGAGCCGGTATCCGGGATCACCTGCTCAGGAGAGGTCCCCCGGTGACACGCCCTCGCGTCGACCTTCCGCAGCATCGCCGAAGGGAATGTTCCCGGTCCGCCTAGGCTGAGCGGATGGAGGCCTTCAGTGTGACGTCCCAACAGTTACGCGACACCCTCGGCATCGAACTCTGGCGGATTCCGATCGTGATCCTCACGGCCATCGCGATCTACCTGGTCTTCCTGCTCCTGATCCGCCTCTTCGGCGCCCGCGTACTCTCCGGCCTGACCGGCTTCGATGTCGTGGTGAGCATCATGCTCGGCGCCGTGGCCGGTCGCGTCATCATCGGCGATCCGCCCACCCTGACCGCGGGCGTCATCGGCCTGGTGGCCCTGCTGTGTTGCGAGGCCGCCTTCGGTGTGGTGCGGAAGAACATCAGCTTCCGTCAGGCCCTGAACGCCCAGCCCACCGTCGTGCTGGCCCGCGGACAGCCGCAGGCAGACTTGATGCGCAAGACCCACGTCTCCCAGGAAGACCTGATGAGTTGCCTGCGCCGGGCCGGTATCACTGATCCCGCCTCCGTCCAGTGCATCGTGCTGGAACCCAGCGGGGTGATGAGCGTGCTCCGACGCGGCAGCGCTATCGATCCGGCCGTGCTGGACGGGGTACTGGGTGCCGAACGAGTCCTCACACCCCCGGCGGACGATGCCCCCTGAGCCGCCAGCCGGGCTGAGGCCAGACCCACCCCTATTGCCGGTTTCCTCGGCCTGGAGGGCGGCAGCCGGGTGACCCAGACCAGAGGGACCCGAGGCTCGGTCTCATGGGCACCTCGCGCGCCAGGACGCCGGTCACCGCTCCCGGTGGTTCCCAGTTGTTCGCTGTGTCTTCATAGTTGAGGTTCGGAGCCTGGGGACGGCTCGTCGAGGGGCCAGCAGAGACAGTGCCTTGGGTCTGGTCTGCAGTGTTCCCCTCACGCAACCGGGGCCCGGGGCCCACTCTTGTCCTTGGTGAGGCGGGTCCGGGGCCGGACGGCCACCGGTGGTGCTGCCTACGGTGCAGCCGGCCAGTGTCACCAAACTGGCGGGCTGGCAGGATGGCGCCATGGACGACGCGACGGGCGCCACACGGACTGCCAGGGCTGATTTGGGGTCTGGGGCGCAGGGTCGTGCCCGGGGTGCGGTACCCGAGCTTTCTGCGGAGGGCTGGTGGGATCGGTTGTGGAAGCCGTTCTGGGTGGTGCCGGCGGTGTGTGTCCTGGCGTCCCTGGTCGTGGGGATCATCCTGCCCCAGTGGGAGGAGTCCTGGGGGCCCACTCAGCTGCAGTACGTCTTCCAGGGTGGCCCGGACGGGGCCCGGGGACTGCTGGGCACGATCTCCTCGGCCATGATCTCGGTGACCGGCCTGGTGTTCTCGATCACCATGGTGGTGCTGCAGTTGGCCTCGAGCCAGTTCACCCCCCGGGTGCTCGGGGGATTCCTGCAGAACCGGGTGGTGCAGGGCACGCTGGGGGTCTTCGTCTCGACCTTCGTGTTCGCCCTGACCGTGACCCGGTATGTGCGCGGGACCAATGAGACCGAGCAGTTCGTCCCGCAGGTCTCGGTGACCGTGGCGTTCGTGATGGTGCTGGCCTGCGTGGGATTCTTTCTGGCCTTCATCCACCACATCACGACCTCGATCCAGGTCTCCCACGTGATCTCCCGGATCGGTGACCAGACTGTGCGGTTGGCCGAGCGGATGTACCCGGAACCGGCCGGCACCGAGGCCCCGGCGTTCGGACCCACCTGGTCACCGGATCCGGGCACGGCGCACCTGAGCC
>CAZPSO010000213.1:0-4587 GCA_964588895.1 uncultured Tessaracoccus sp. | reverse complement strand
ATCACCGTTTTTCCGCGCAGCGCCGGCAGCTTCTTGATGGTACGTGCCTGCACGTCGTGCATCTCGTCGGCGGTGGCGATCACGGCGTGGACCTCGTCGGTGCTCAGGTCAGCGATGCTCAGGAGGTGCTTCACGTGACTCGGCCCCGGTCGATGCTCACGGCGTCGTGGCCGTCGATCTCCGCCAGGTGAACGCTGATGCGTTCCTGGCGCGAGGAGGGAATGTGCTTGCCCACGATGTCCGGGTGGATGGGCAGTTCACGCCCACCCCTGTCCACCAGCACCATCAGCCGGATGGCCCGTGGACGACCGAGGTCGGCCAGGGCGTGCAGGGCCGCCTGGACCGTGCGGCCGGAGTGCAGGACGTCGTCCGCCAGCACCACCAGCTTGTCGTCGATGGCTGGCATGGACGTGCGCCCCACCGGGCGGGTGGGTTGGCGGTGGAGGTCGTCGCGGTACATCGTGATGTCGAGTTCGCCCACGGGGACGGCCACGTCCTCGGCCTCACGCAACTCGCGGGCGATGCGGTGGGCCAGGGGCGCGCCCCGGGTGATGACGCCCGCGAGCACCACGTCGTCGCCCCCGCCGCACAACTCGAGCAGTTCGTGGCTCATGCGCCGGATGGCGCGGCCCATCTCCTCCGCGCTCATCAGGGTCTGGCCCATGGCACCTCCCGCCACCGGGCCCGGGCACACCGGGCCAGGGTCATCGCTGACCTCAGACGGCGGTGATGTCGGTGGATTCTGACTGCTGGCGGGCGGCGCGGCTGAGACGCGGCACCCAGGTCAGCAGCGCGACGACCGCGCCGAGGGCCAAGGGACCAATGATCATCAGCATCCAGTAGAAGGCTGTGCTCACCTCCGGCGCTTCGGGCCAGCCTGGAAGTGTCTCAAGGGGCAGGAAGATCATGGTGGTCACCATACCGGTTTCACGCGGTCGCGCGCACCGCTGACCGGCTCCGTTCCTGGCAGCGCAGTGCCCGGCGCCCTTCGTCGATGCGTTCCTGGATCCCGCGACGCACCTGCTCGTGGTGGTCGTGTTCCGCCAGCCACGCGTCTGCCTGCTCCACCAGGTCCTCGCTCAGCATCGTCTCGGGGAACAGCCAGCGCAGGACGGCGGCCACCGCGGCGAAGCCTCGCGCGTTCCACTCGCCGTTTGCGATGCCGGCCACCACGTCGAAGTAGCGCTGCACGTATGGCGCCAGCACGTCGTCTTGGTGGTACTGCCAGAAACCCATGCAGGTCTGGCGGTGCGTCTCGTTGGCGATGTCGAGGCGGCTGGTGGCGTCGGCCCAGGCGGTGGCCTTCGCGTCGGGGTGGGGCAGCGCGGCGCGGGCAGCTGCAGCCTTCTCTGCGCCGGTGATGGTGTTGTCCTGCTCCAGCTCGGCGGCGATGTCGTCGGAACTGACCACGCCGAGCGCCGCCAGGGCCGTCAGGATCTGCCAGCGCAGGGCCGCATCGATGACCAGGCCCTCGGGGACCTCCTCGTCGTCCAGCCAGCCCCTGACGAGTTCGACGGCAGCTGCCCCGCGGGAGGCGGTGATCAGGTTCTTGGCCGCGATGAGCTGGGCATCGGAGCCGGGTTCGGCACCCTTCAGGAGGCGGGCCAGACCCGTGACCAGGACTTCGTTGGCCTCGTCGCGCAGCTCCGGGGCCATGAACCGGGTGGAGCACACCTGCGCCTGGTTCAGCATGGTGCTGGCTGCGGCCATGTCCTGCTCGCTGGTGAACCCGGTGAGCGTCAGCGCCACATGGTCCTGCGGGGCGATCTCACCGTCGCGGGTGGCGTCCCAGAAGTTGGAGAGGGTGACGGCCCGGGCGAGTGGATCGCTGAGCCGTCCGAAGCCCGCCACGAGGGCTTTCGCCGAGTCCTCGTCGAAGCGGACCTTGGCGTAGGTGAGGTCCCCGTCGTTGAGGAGGACGATGTCGCCCCGCTGCAGTCCCACCAGGTCGGGCACCTCGGTGGTCTCTCCGTCGATGTCCAGCTCGACGTAGTGCTGGCGGCGCAGCTCGCCGTCGACGTCGCTGTACAGCCCGATGCCCAGGCGATGGGTGCGCAGTGTCGGCCAGTCAGGGTGCGCCGACTGCTGCACCGCGAAGCGGGTGAAGCGCCCCTGGTCGTCCACGTCGAAATCGGCGCGCAGGGTGTTGACACCTGCCGTCTCCAGCCACTGACCGGTGAACCAGGACAGATCACGGCCGGAGGCGGCTTCCAGTTCGGCCAGCAGGTCGCCCAGCGTGGTGTTGGCGTAGGCATGCTTCTTGAAGTAGGCGGCCACACCTCGCAGGAACTGCTCCTGGCCGACGAAGGAGACCAGCAGCTTGAGTACCGAGGCGCCCTTGGCGTAGGTGATGCCGTCGAAGTTCTGCTCCACCTTGTCCAGGTCGCCCATGTCTGCCGCGATGGGGTGCGTGGTGCTCATCTGGTCCTGCAAGTAGGCCCAGTTCTTGCGTTCGTTGGAAAATGACGTCCACGGGTTCGCCCCGGTGCCGTAGCGGCGCGAAATCTCGTCGGCTGCGAAGTGCGAGGCCCACTCGGCGAACGACTCGTTCAACCACAGGTCGTCCCACCAGCGCATGGTGACCAGGTTCCCGAACCACATGTGGGCCAACTCGTGGAGGATGGTGTTGTCGCGTGACTCGATCTCGCGGGCCGTGACACGGGAGCGGAACAGGTACTCGTCGCGGAAGGTGACGCACCCGGCATTCTCCATGGCGCCGAAGTTGAACTCGGGAACGAAGATCTGGTCGTAGGAGTCGAAGACGAACCCGTGGTCGAAGGCCTCCTCGAAGACCTCGAAGCCGCGCTGCGTGGTAGCCAGGATGCGATCGGCGTCCAGGTGCTCCGCCATCGACTGGCGGCAGGCCACCGTGGCGGGGATGGTGCCTGCCACCGAGGCAATCTCTCCGGAGACCACGTGGTACTCGCCCGCGACGACGGCGGTGATGTAGGACGGCACCACGGGGGTGGGGGCGAAGTCCCAGCGCGACGCACCGCCGTCAGTCTCCTGGCCGGTGGCGGCCGCGGAGTTGGAGAACACCTCCCAGTGCGACGGGGCGACGACGCTGAACGTGAAGGTGGCCTTCTGGTCCGGTTGCTCGAAGTTGGCGAAGACCCGGCGCGCGTCGGCCGGTTCGAACTGCGAGTAGAGGTAGACGCGATCGTCGGCCGGGTCCACGAAACGGTGCATGCCCTCCCCGGAGCGGGAGTAGCGGACAAGGGCCTCCACCACCAGCGTGTGTTCCCCGTCGGCCAGTTCGGGCAGGGCCAGCCGGTAGCCGTCGAAGCCGTTGGAGTCCAGGTCCTCGCCGTCGACGGAGGCGCCCAGGATCCCCTCGGCGATGATGTCGACGTGCGTGGCCGGGCCATGGGACGTGAAGTCGATCTCGGAGATGGAGTGGAAATGGCGCTCCGCGTCCTGGACCCGCGCACCCGTGACGTCCAGGCTCACCCGGTACGCGGAGGCGGTCACGGACGAGGACCGCTCGGCGGCTACCTGCCGCGTGATGTTTCCACTGGCCATCGAGACTCCTGAGACAAATCTGAGAAAAGGTTAGATTCCCCAGCGTAGCGCCCATCCCTTCCCGCGGGCCACATGGCAGCATTGACCCCATGGCAGATCCCCGAGCCCCCGGGCCCCTCACCGACGACATCCGGCGTGAGTGGAGCGAGCTGAACACCATGCTGGAGGAGGCCTCCCGGGCCTATCACACCGCAGACCAGCCCATCATGTCGGATGCCGACTACGACGAAGCGATGCGCCGGCTGAGGGCGCTGGAGGAGACCCATCCCGAGCTGGTGTCCCGGGACTCGGTGAGCGAGAACGTGGGCGCCTCCCCGTCGACCGACTTCGCGCCCGTGGAGCACCGGGTACGGATGATGAGCCTGGACAATGTCTTCTCCGACGAGGAGCTGGAGGCCTGGCTGCGGCGGAACCCGGCCGAGCGCTACCTGTGCGAGATCAAGATCGACGGGCTGGCCATCAACCTGCTCTACCTCGAGGGCCAACTGGCGGTGGCCGCCACCCGGGGCGACGGACGCGTCGGTGAGGACGTGACGCACAACGTCCGGACCCTGCGGGGGGTACCCGACCGGTTGCTCGGAGACGACGTCCCTGCCGTCTTGGAGGTGCGGGGCGAGATCTACTTCCCCGTGGCGGCGTTCGAGGAACTCAACGCATCCCTGGTGGAGGCGGGGAAGGCGCCGTTCGCCAACCCCCGCAACACCGCCGCCGGCTCGCTGCGGCAGAAGAACCCCGAGATCACCGCGTCGAGGCCCCTGAAGATGGTGGTCCACGGCCTTGGCGCCCGCGACGGGCTCACCACCAAGTCCCAGTCGGAAACCTACGCGCAACTGGCTGCCTGGGGGCTACCCACCAGTGACACGGCCACGGTGGTCTCCAGCGCCGAGGAGGTAGGTGCGTTCGTCCGGCACTACGCCGAGCACCGCCACGACCTGGAGCACGAGATCGACGGCGTGGTGGTCAAGGTGGACGACTTCGCGGCTCAGGCTGCCCTGGGTTCCACGTCCCGGGCCCCACGATGGGCCATCGCGTACAAGTACCCGCCGGAGGAGGTCAACACCCGAC
>CAZPSO010000212.1:0-4648 GCA_964588895.1 uncultured Tessaracoccus sp. | reverse complement strand
TCTCGGCCTGGGTGGTCAGGACGTGCGGTTCGCTCCAGGGCCCCCAGGGGGACAGCCCCTCGAACACGACGGCGCTGCCGTTGTCGATCATCGTGGTGAGCAGCCAGCGCTCCAGGTGGTGCGACCACAGCACCGAGAGCTCGCCGACGGGGCGGTCCAGCACCACCTGCGCGTCGGCCTCCTGCTCGCTCCAGCGGGGTGCCTCGCCGTCCTGGCCTGCGTAGTAGGAGTAACTGGACTTGTCCCGGACGGCGTCGGCCGTATTTGGCACCCGCATCAGCTTCACGGAGCCGAAGCGTCCGGCGGGGATCCCCCACAGGTAGAGGTATTCCTGGTCGTCCTCGATCACCACGTGCTGGGCCAGTTGGACGAAGTTGGATTCCCCCTCCCACTGGAGGCCCTCGATGATCTCCCATTCCTGGCCCTCGTCGGTGCTGACGGCGATCCCGGCGTGGTTGGCCCACCACTGGCCGGGGTCCCCCCACTGCTTGACGGACATGTAGGCCAGGAACAGGCTCTCGTCGACGCCCCAGCCCTGGGTGGGGATCTTGGTGACCTCGCCGTAGCCGTCGTTGGAGTCGTGCTGGCCCGGGAGGACTTCCTTGACGGTGCCGGATTCGTCGAGGATCCAGCCGTCGAAGGTGATGCCGTCGGTCGGGTCGTCGTCGGTGGAGAAGGCGAGGGCGTTGGACTTCCAGATGTCCCCCTCGCCACCGAAGGCGTCCGCGTCGCGGAGGCCGAAGTTGTCGCCGAAGACGAACCAGGTGGTCTCATCGACGGTGAACATGCTGCCCAGGTCGGCGCCGGCGAGCAGGACGGATTCGGTGTCGTTGATGGCGCCGGGTCCGGTGAGTTGGGCGATCTGGGTGAAGTTGTCGGCGCGCTCCAGGACGAACTGCCCGGCTTCCTGGGCGGTGGGCACCTCGTCGGCGCTCGCGCTGCAGCCCGCGGCCAGGGCGATAGCCCCTCCGGCCAACAACAGGCTGCGACGCTGGATCATCGCACCAGCCGCCATGTCCCCATCAATCCGCACATCCTCGTGTCCTCTCCGTCCCCAAGCTCACCGGTGAAAACTTCGGGAATCGATTTCTCAGCAGAATACGACGCAGGTGCTGAACTCGTCAAGCCGACCCCGCGAACTCAGAGACCGGCGAAGAACTGGTCCCAGGGGATGTCCAGGGCTGCATCCCGGGTGACGACGTCGTGGAGGTGGCGCAGCAGCGGAAAGTCGCCCCACCCCAGTTCGCCGCGCTCCACCCGGCGGCCGATCGCCGCCCCGATCACCCGGATGGCATTGACGCCCTCCAGCGTGACGCCGGCCATCAGCTCGTCGCGCACGCGCGAGAACGGCTCCCCCGCGCCGACGTGGGTGCCGGCCAGCACGTTGCGCCCGCCGGCCGAGGTGACCTGCATGTCGCCCACGCCCACGAGGTTGGCCGTCAGCCAGGGGTCGCCGCCCAACAACTCGAAGAACCGACGCATCTCCACGGCTCCCTGCGCGAACAGCGCGGCGCTCATGTTCAGGCGACCGTAGGCGGCGCCGTCGGCCTGCCTCCGGGCCAGCCCGTCTCCGAAGCCGGCGGCGAACGCGTAGATGTTCTTGGTGGCCGCGGCCACTTCGGCGCCGACGAAGTCGGTGGTGGTCCACACGTGGTAGTAGTCGGTGCGCAGGGTCTCGGCCAGCCGGTCCAGCAGGTCGGCGTCGTCGCCGCAGAAGGCGACGGCGGTGTCGTGTCGCACCGCCACCTCCCCCGCGATGGAGGGGCCGGTGATGGCCGCCCAGCCCACCTGGTCCGCCAGCTCCTGGCCGACGGCACGCTGCATCGCCCGCGGGATGATCTCCAGGTTGCCCTGGTCGTCGGCCACCAGGCCCTTGGTGACCGAGAGCACCACCTGGCCGGGTTTCAGGAGCCGGGCCAGCTGCTCACCGATCCAGTCCACCCCGAAGGAGTTGACCCCGGACATCACGATGTCGGCACCCTCCACCGCAGTCTCCGCGTCCTCCAGCTGGTAGGCCACGAGCCCGTCGGGAAGCGGGCAGTCCAGGCGGGGATGGCGCCCGGTTTCCCGGATCGAGTCGATCACCTCGCCATCCAGGTGGGTGCCGACCACGCGTACCTCGTGGCCGTTGTCGCGCATGGGGACGGTCAGCGCGGTGGCCATGATGCCTGCGCCGATGATCGTGATGCGTGCCATCAGTTCCTCTCAACTCGGGCGTCACGCCGTAGCTGGCGCAGCCTGTGCATGATCCGGCCGTCGCCGAAGTGGTCGTGCAGTTCGCGGTAGATCGCGAACACGTCATCGTAGGCCTGGGCCCGCGCCTCGTCGGGGACGTACACGTGGCGGTGCCTGGCGCCCATCTGCCGTGATGCGCTGTGCACGTCGGGGTAGGCGCCTGCGGCCACCGCGCCGTGGATGGCGGCGCCGAGCGCGGCGGCGTTCTCCCGGGCGCCCAGGGAGATCGGCAGGCGGGTCACGTCGCTGATCAGCTGCATCCAGAACGCGTTCTTCACCAATCCCCCGGCGGCCACGATCTCGTGGATCCCCACACCGTGACCGGTGAGGGTCTCCACGATGACGCGCAGGCTGAACGCCGTCGACTCCAACAATGCCCGGTACTGGTCCTCCGGACGGGTGGCCAGGGTCTGCCCCACCATCAGGCCGGTGAGGTCGGCGTCGGCCAGGATGCAACGGTTGCCGTTGTGCCAGTCCAGCGCCACCAGTCCGTGCTGTCCCGCCTCCTGCCCCGCGGCGAGCCGGGTGAGGTGTTCGTGCACGCTGATGCCGGCGGCGGCCGCGGCCTCGGCGTAGCGGGCGGGAACGCAGTTCGCGACGAACCAGGCGAAGATGTCGCCCAGCCCGGTCTGCCCCATCTCGTAGGCCCAGAGGCCCTCCACCAGGCCACCGTGCACCAGCCCCAGCAGACCGGGGACGTCCCGCAGCTCTTCGGAGGAGACCAGGTAGCAGCCCGACGTGCCCACCGACGCGATGAGCTGTCCGGGCTCCACACCCTGGACTGCGGGGGCCAGGGCGTGGGCGTCGATGTTGCCCACCGCCACCGCGATATCCGGTGGCAGTCCGAGGCGCTCGGCCCAGGGCTCGGTGAGGCCCCCGGCGCGGGAGCCCAGCGGCTGGATGTCTCCGGCCAGCTTGCGTTCATAGACGTCGGCGAAGCCGGGCTCGACGGCGGCCAGGTACTCCGGCGAGGGAGGCCGCCCGGACTGGATGAGCCGCTTGTAGCCGCTGTCCCCGGCGGCGTTGACCAGCGTGCCGGTGAGTTGCCAGACGATCCAGTCGACGGCGTTGACGAACACGTCGGCGGCGTCGTAGATCTCGCGGTCCTCGTCCCTGGTCTCCAGGATCTTGGGCAGCATCAGCTCGGCCGACAGGGTGCCGCCGTAACGGGCGAGCCAGGGTTCCTGGCGCTCGCGGGCCACCCGCGTCATGCGGCGGGCCTGTTCCTGGGCCCCGTGGTGTTTCCACAGCTTGGGCCAGGCGTGTGGCCGCTCCGGGAAGCGGTGGCGCAACGGTTCGCCGTCGGCGGTGGCGGGGATGACGGTGGCGGAGGTGAAGTCGGTGCCGATCCCCACCACCTGCTCCGGGGCCACCCCGGCCATGGCCAGCGCTTCCCGCACCGAGGAGGTCATGGCTGCCAACCAGTCGTCGGGGTCTTGCAGGGCATAGTCCGGCGGCAGGTCCTGGCCCGTGGGCAGGGATCCCTCCACCACACCGGAGCGGAACTCGCTGACGGCCGAGCCGAGCTCCGCGCCGTCGCCGGTGGTCACCACCACCGCCCTGGCGGACAGGGTGCCGAAATCGATTCCGATGACGCAGGGCTGGGGTCGGTCCATGGCCACTAGTCAATCAGGCCCACGTTCGACGCCGGGCACCGACGGGGCGCTACTTGCCCTTGAGGTGCCGCTGCCAGGTCTTGATCACGTCGGTGGCGTAGGGGCGGCTGGCGCCGGCGAAGTCCTGGTACATCGCGATGGCGTTGATGCGGCGTCCGCGCTTCAGCTCGCGGGTGATGGCGCGGCGCTGGTTGCGGGTGAGGTCCTTCGCGTAGTCGGCCGTGACCAGCTGGGCCCGCACCCCACTGCCCTGCTTGCGCAGGGCCCGCCGCTTCTTGGCGCTGGGCAGCTGCGGGTGGATCACCCACAGCCAGATGGCCATCAACGGCACGATGACGGCGAAGGGGCCCTGCACCACGGCGGCCAGGCTGATGGCCACCAGGATCATCCACCACTGGGCGTACCACGGCTCGGGGTACTTGGTCTGGGGGTCCGCCGGCACCAGCGGCCCGGCACCCGGATCCGGCTTCGCGGGTTTCGGGTCCGGCAGGTCCACGAACAGCTCGTCGATGACGCCCTGCGTGCGGGCCCGCAGCGCGCGTCCCATGCGCTCGTCGAACTCGTGGGCGTCGAGTCGTCCGTACGCGTGGTGCTCCTGCAACATCTTCAGGGCCGCATCGCGTTCCTTATCGCCGATGCGCAAGCGGGTTCTGGCCATGCCGTCAAGGATAGGAGGACCAGGGGCCCTACCCTTCGACGATCCGGATGGAGCTGCCGTCCGGGGCGGTGTCGAAGCTGACGTGGCTGCCGTCGTGGATCTCGCCGGCCAGCATCTGGCGTGCCATCTGGTCCTCGAC
>CAZPSO010000211.1:0-4653 GCA_964588895.1 uncultured Tessaracoccus sp. | reverse complement strand
GTTCACCCCGACGCGTTGACCCGGCGGGCCACCTCGGCGCCGGCGCGGCGACCCGCCCGGGTGGCGCCGACGGTGGAGGCCGTGGATCCGTAGCCCACCAGCCACACGCGCGGGTCGAGCGCCACCCGCACCTCGCCGTCCATCGTGATCCCGCCATCGGGATGACGGAGCCTCAGTGGCGCGAGATGCCGCAGTGCCGGCCTGAAGCCGGTGTTCCAGAAGATCACGTCCACGTCCACCTCTTGGCCCGGCGGGAACGGGTCCCAGCTGGCCGGCAGTACCGGCGCTTCGTGCCTGGAGGGTCCCAGTCCCTGGGTGCGGTGGCTCAGGGGGTGACCGAATCGCACGCCGTGGGGCAGGATGCGCTCGAAACGGCCACGGGAGACCAGCAGCCCCCGCTCCACCCCTGCCACGTACTCGTCGATCATCGGGATGCCGGTGGTGCGCACCACGGAGGCGGCCGGCAGCCCGGCATTGGTGCGCTCCCGCACGGCAGCCTCCACATCCAGGCCCCAGCGGGTGTTGAACCTCCTGTCGGTGAAGTTCGGGGGGCGCCGGGTGGCCCAGAGCGTGGAAGCCACCACGGACTCCAGTTCCAGAAGGAACTGCACCGCGCTCAGGCCCCCGCCCACCACGAGGACCCGCTGGCCGGCGAAGTGCTCCTTCTTGACGTAGTCCACGGTGTGCAGTTGACGGCCCTCGAAGTCGGGCAAGCCCGGTACCCAGGGGATGAAGGGGTTGTCCCAGGTGCCGGTGGCGTTCAGCAGGTGATCGGTGGTGACCCGGTGGGTCCCGTCACCGGATTCGTACGTCACCTCCAGGGGGCCGGTGCGCAGCCCCTCGGGGGAGCTCACCTGGACCACCTTGGCCGGTCTGATGACGGAGAGTTCGAACTTGTCCTCGTAGGCGCCGTAGTAGCCGCTCACCAGTTCGGAGGCGGGAACGACCGGGTCAGGGCGCCCCATCGGCAACCCCGGAAGGTCCGCGATGCCATGGGCCTTGCCCAGCGTCAGCGAATCCCAGCGGTGTCGCCACGCCCCACCCGGTCCCTCGTTGGCGTCCATCACCACGAAATCGGTGCCCGGCTGCAGGCCGCGGTGCATCAAGGTGTGGGCAGCCGCCAGACCCGCCTGGCCCGCCCCCACCACCACCGCCGCGAAGTGGCCGGTCACGTCAGGCCGCAGGCCTCCGCGACGAGTTCCAGGGAACGCGTGCGCAGTTCGGGATCGAAAGCGTAGGTGACCGTGATCAGCTCGTCGGCCCCCGTGGCAGCCTGGATCTCCTCCAGCTCGGCGCGCACCACGTCGGGTGTCCCGATGGCACGGACCCGCAGCATGTGCTCCATCATCTGCACCTCCATCTGCGAGGTCTGGCCATCCAGTTCCCCGGGAGGCTGGAGTGCGGTGCGGCCACCGGTGCGGCGCATGGACGTGAACATCTTCTGCACGGTGGTGAACAGGTGCTCCGCCTCACCGGGCGTCTCATGCGCCAGGACGTTGACGCCCACCTGCACGTACGGTTCTGCGATCTGCGCGGTGGGGGAGTCTGCGTCGAAGTGCTCGCGATAGATGCGGATCGCCTCGGACATGGCATCCGGGGCGAAGTGGGCGGCGAACGAGTATGGAAGGCCGAGCCGCGCCGCCATCGCGGCGCCGGTGGTGGAGGAGCCCAGCATCCACATGGGGACCCCCGTGCCCTCGGCCACCCCGACGCTGATTCCGTTGGCCCGGCCGCCGTCGAACCAGGCCTGCATGTCAATGATGTTGCCCATGAACTCCTGGGGCTCGGCGCTGGAGCGGGCCAGCGCCCGTGCCGTGAGCTGGTCGGTCCCCGGTGCGCGCCCCAGTCCGAGCTCGATGCGGCCCGGGAAGAGCTGCGCGAGGGTGCCGAAGTTCTCCGCCACGTTCAGCGGGGCGTGGTTGGGCAGCATGATGCCGCCGGAGCCCACCTTGATGCGGCTGGTACGGGCGGCTGCCTGGCCGATCAGGATCGCGGTGGCCGACGAGGCCACGGCCGCCGTGTTGTGGTGTTCCGCGAACCACAGTCGCTCGTATCCCAGTTGGTCGACGCGTTCGGCGGCGTTCATGGAGGCCTCGATGGCCTCCGAGACCGGCTGGTCCTGTGAGACGGACACCAGGTCGAGGATTGAAAGCTTCATGCGCTTCACTCTAGGCCAGCGACCCAACACCGCATCCTCGGCCGAGGGCGTAGAGTCCGGGGGTGTGAGCTACGACCTTTTCGGCAACCTGGAAACCGACTCGCCCGTCGGCTCCCTGGGGGATGCCCGCGACGACGGCGCCCCCCTGGCGGTACGAATGCGACCCCGCACCCTCGACGAGATCGTCGGCCAGCAGCACCTCCTGGGCCCGGGATCCCCCCTGCGGCGACTGGTGGACGGCCAGTCGATGAGCGTGTTCCTCTGGGGTCCGCCCGGGGTGGGCAAGACGACGCTCGCGTCGATCGTCTCGCGTTCCTCCGGCGCCCGGTTCGTGGAGGTCTCGGCCGTGGCCGCCGGGGTCAAGGAGATCCGTGCCGAACTCGAGGCCGCCCGCAGGGCCCTCCACAAAGGGCAACCCACGGTGCTGTTCATCGACGAGGTCCACCGCTTCAACAAGACCCAGCAGGACGCCCTGCTCCCCGCCGTGGAGAACCGGATCGTCACGCTGATAGCAGCCACCACGGAGAACCCGTCGTTCTCCGTGATCTCCCCGCTGCTGTCGCGCTCGCTGCTGCTGCGGCTGAGGCCCCTGACCGACGAGGACATCGCCGGGCTCGTGGAACGCGCCCTGGTCGACGAGCGCGGCCTCGCGGGATCGGTACGACTCGAGGATGCGACCCGCGACGACCTCGTACGCCTGGCCGGCGGGGATGCGCGTCGCGCCCTCACCTACCTGGAGGAGTCCGCCGCCTCCGCCGCCGCCCAAGGGCTTGACGTGGTCACCACCCAGGTGCTCGCCAGCGCCGTGGACCGTGCCGCCGTGCGCTATGACCGCGCCGGTGACCAGCACTATGACGTGATCAGCGCGTTCATCAAGTCCATCCGGGGCTCCGACGTGGACGCCGCCCTGCACTGGCTCGCCCGCATGCTCGAGGCGGGGGAGGACCCCCGCTTCATCGCCCGCAGGCTGATGATCTCCGCCAGCGAGGACATCGGGATGGCGGCCCCGGGTGTGCTGCAGACGTGCGTGGCCGCCGCCCAGGCGGTCCAGCTCCTCGGGATGCCGGAGGCGCGCCTCACGCTCGCCCATGCCACGGTCGCCGCCGCGACGGCACCCAAGTCGAACGCCGCCTACAACGGCATCAACGCGGCCACGGCGGACGTGAGGGCCGGCAAGGGTGGCGAGGTGCCATCGCACCTGCGCGACGCGCACTACGCCGGGGCCGAAAAGCTGGGCCACGGCAAGGGATACGTGTACCCGCACGATGAGCTCCACGGGGTGGCCGCCCAGCAGTACCTGCCCAACGACCTGGCCGACGCCACCTACTACAGGCCCACCACGCACGGGGCGGAAGCCGCCATCGCCGAGAGATTGGACGTGCTTCGGGGATTGTTGCGGGGCGTTTCGCGCTAGAGTTGCGGCGGAGTCTTCGGCTAGAGGGAGAATCATGTCCGTTGGTGAAATCGCCGGCCTGATCGCAGCCATCGCGTTGGTAGCGCTCGTGGCCTTGTGCGCCGTCCCGCTGCTCAAGCTCGGCCGGGTGCTGGAGGAACTGCGTTTGGTCGTGCGCGATGTGGGCCACGGCTCGGTGCCCATCCTGCACGAGCTCAAGGGCACGGTTGCCGCCACCAACCAGGAGCTCGACAAGCTCAGCCTCGTCACCGAGGACGTCTCCCGCGTGGCCGGCCATGCCACCGTGGTGAGCGAGAACGCCGCCCAACTCTCGCAGCTGTTCAGCGCCACCCTGGGTGGCCCGCTCGTGAAGACCGCCGCCTTCAGCTACGGCGTCCGCACTGCGTTCAGGGGACGGAAGAAGAAGTGAGAAGCCTGTTGTGGCTGCTGATCGGTGCCGTACTGATGTACGTGGTCATCGTCAAGGGCCGTTCCATCATGAACAAGTTGACTCCGCAGGGCATCGCGCAGCAGGTCGAGAAGAAGGGGCACGAGACTGCCACCTCATTCGGTGACTTCTACGCCACCTTCAAGGCCTCGATGGCGGCGCGTGAAGAAGAACTCCGCCACGAACTCAACGTCCCGGCCTGATACCCCAAAGGAATACCATGCTGACCTCCGAGATTCGGAGCCGTTTTCTCGACTACTTCGAGCGCAACGAGCACGTCGTCGTCCCGAGTGCTTCGCTGCTCTACAACGACCCGACCCTGCTGTTCATCAATGCCGGCATGGTGCCGTTCAAGTCGTACTACCTGGGAGAGGAGCCCGCGCCGTGGCCGCGCGCCGCCTCCGCGCAGAAGTGCATCCGCACCCAGGACATCGAGGAAGTGGGCAAGACCACCCGGCACGGCACGTTCTTCCAGATGCTCGGCAACTTCTCGTTCGGCGACTACTTCAAGGAGGGCGCCATCCGCCATGCCTGGGCGCTGGTGACCACCAGCGAGGCCGACGGCGGTTTGGGGTTCGACCCGGAGACGGTGTGGGTCACCGCCCTCCACGGCGACCAGGAGACCATCGACCTGTGGCAGGAGATGGGGATCCC
>CAZPSO010000210.1:0-4665 GCA_964588895.1 uncultured Tessaracoccus sp. | reverse complement strand
TGAAGCCCTGCGCCTCGATGGTGTCCATGAAGTCGATGCTGGCGCCGCCCAGGTACGGGGCGCTCATCTTGTCAGTAACCACCTTGACGCCCTCGTAGTCAGCGGAGACGTCGCCGTCGAGGCTGCGGTCGTCGAAGTACAGCTGGTACCGCAGGCCCGAACACCCTCCGGGTTGTACGGCGATGCGCAGCACGAGGTCTTCCCGACCCTCGGCTTCGAGCAGGGAACGCACCTTGTCGACAGCCACCGGGGTCAGGACGACCTTGGTGCTGGCGGTCTGTGTATCAGTCACGGTTTCCTCCGTTTGTTCACACGTCAAGATTTCATCGACCAGTGTACGCGGTGCTGGGCAAAGGTCCAGAGCCGGACTGCCGGGCCGGACACTAGAAGCGCCAAGTGGCCGCCACCTTGGCGGCCGTTTCACGCAACTGCTCCACCGTCGCCGGCTGCTCCCCCGGGCCGTCCAGGACGGCGTAGGCCGTTTCCACTCCCGCGATCCGCAACTCGCGCGGCGAGACGAAACAGCGCCCCACCACCGCGATGGCCGGCCGCAGCACCTGTCCGGCGCGGCGGACCACCTCCTGAAGCACGGGGCCACCGACGGCGTGGAAGTCGAGCTGTTCTGCGCCGGTGACCACCACATCGGCCCGGGAGGCCACGTGGTCGAACCCGGCTGCCTCGGCGCATGCGGCGACGCCGTCGCGGACCGAACCGCCCGCCGCTTCGACGACGGCTCCGAGCCCGCTGGCCGCACCGGTGGTGGCCTCCGGGTTCAGGCCGGCATCGACCAGCCAGGCGGAGGCCCGATCGTTGGCGGCGATGGTTTCGGCAAGGTCGACGCCACCCAGACGGCCCCGCTCGGCGATGATGCCCGGCATCCCGGTGAGGGGCTGCGACGCGTCGGCCACCCCCACCACCCCCACCAGCGGCGCCCGGTGCGGGAGGTCCCCCCAGACACGCAGTTGCCTCGGCGTCACGGATTCGAGCACGTCGTCGACGTCCAGCTCCGGCAGAAGGGACAGGTCGAGGAACAGGGGCCGTTCCCGGGGTGTGCCCAGCCGCTGGAACACGTCGCCCGGCTCCGAACAGGAAACCACCTCCGCATCCGGGTGGATGCGGAGGATGGCCTGGTGTAGGGATGCGCCCTGGACCGCCATGGGGATGACGGCCACCTGGGCTCCGTGTGCGGCGAACGCGCGCCCGATGGTTTCCGACGCCTCTGCCGAGCTCAGCCCGGCGATGCCGTCACTGGCGATCAGGACCCGCAATCGGTTACTCAGCCGGCTGGTGGGTGTCGGGCATCAGGCCGTCGTATTCGGGGCTGCCTTCCAGCAGTCCGGAAACTTCCTCGACGGTGGCGTCGGGCCCGGGCAGCACGAGGTCGGACTCGGCGATGACGTCGTCTGGCACCACCACGCCCTTGGCGCGAACCTCGGCCAGCAGCTCTCCCAGTGCCTGTGTCAACTCGTCCTGGTCGCCGCCGGCGACGGCCTTCTCGACGCGGTCGTCGAGCTCGTTGAAGTGGTTCAGTTCGGTGGGATCCAGAGTCCACTGGCCCTCACCCAGAATGCGGACGATCATGCCTGCTCCCCTCCCTGCTGTGCCGGCTGGCCGGGGGCCGGCGCTTCGAACGGTGCGGACTGCCCGGCGGCGCCGGCAGCCTCCTCGGCGGCTGCCACGTCGCCTGGTCCGTCGATCTGGGCACGGGAGGCGGGACCGCCGGTGAGCTGAGCCTTCATGGCAGCCAACTCGCTCTCCACCGTGGCGTCGGCGGCCATGGCGTCGAGTTCACGGGTGATGTCGCTGCCGGGGCTGGCCATGGGATCCTCCAGCGCGCCGCTGGCGAGCAGCTCGTCCACGGCGGAGGCTCGGGCCTGCAGCTGGAGGGTCTTGTCCTCCGCACGCTGGATGGCCATGCCGACGTCGCTCATCTCTTCCGACATGCCGGTGAACGCTTCGTTGATGCGGGTTTGCGCCTCGGCTGCCGAATAAGTGGCCTTTATGGTCTCCTTGCGGGTGCGGAACGCGTCCACCTTGGCCTGCAGGCGGCTGCTGGCGCGAACCAGCTTCTCCTCCTCCCCCTGGAGCTGGTCGTGCTGCACCTTGAGGTCGGCCAGCTGCTGCTGCAGCCCGGAGCGACGCGACAGTGCCTCGCGGGCCAGGTCCTCCCGGTTGTTCTCGTGGGCGCGCTGGGCGGCCACTTGGAGCTTGTCGGCTTCCTGGTTGAGCTTCTGCGCTTGCAACTCCACCCGCTTGCGGCTGGTGGCGACGTCGGCCACGCCTCGCCGCACGTTGCGCAACAGGTCCATCTGGCGCTCGTATGAGTAGTCAAGGGTCTCGCGCGGATCCTCGTACTTGTCCAAAGCTTTGTTGGCCTTGGTTCGGAACAACAACGCGATGCGTTCAAAGATGCCTGCCACTGGCTTCGTCCTTCCAGACGTCTTAAGACTGTACGTGCCCACCGTACCGGTTCCACGTGGCCCAACACAGGGTGATCACCCCGATACCTCCCCGATGCCGGGGCATCCCTGGGCGTCGCTTAGACTGGATCGTCAGCAACGCACTTTGGTCCGGGCTCACGACGTGGCTCGAAGAACCGTGAGGATGGTCAGACGTGGGATTGTTCCGCCCATATGAACGCACCCAGCGCGACGAGCGCCAGGCGAAGGACGGCGCTGCCGCCAGCCGGCTGAGCGAGCTGAACCCGAAGGCGCAGCGCAAGGCCGCCCAGTCGGCGGCGTCGCCGGCCGAGGTGGCCACCCCGCCGAAGCAGGAAGTGGTGACCACCCCCTCGGGCAAGAAGGTGGTCAAGCGTGCTCCCCGCTACAAGGAGGGCGCCACTCCCACCCGCGCGCAGGCCGAGGCCGAGCGCATGGAGCGCTTACACCCCACGCGCACCCCCCGCGAGCAGCGCAAGGCCGACCGCGAGGCCCGCATGCAACAGCGCACCAACGCCTGGGACCAGATGGAATCCAGCCGTGAGCGCACTCTGGTGCGCGACTACGTCGACTCCCGCTGGACCATCGCCGAGTTCATGCTCCCCGCCATGCTGCTGGTGATGGCAGGCGTGATGATCACCATGCCGTGGCCGCAGCTGAGCACCTACATCGCGCTGATGCTGTGGGTGCTGATGCTGGCGACGATGATCAACATCTTCATCCTGTGGCGCGGCTTCAAGCAGCTCCTCGACGAACGCTACCCCGGCGCCAACCGGCGCGGCCTGCTGATGTACATGTTCAACCGGACGTTGATGATCCGACGGTTCCGCCGCCCGGCGCCCGGGATCAAGCGTGGCGAGCCGGTGCGGTGAGCGCTGGCGGCCTCGCAGGGCACCTTCGACATGGGATTCGTCCGCGGCCCCCTCTGAAATGGTCGTCATCTGATTGGCCGTCGTGATGGAAGTGGGTCGTACATCGACACATCGGTGTCCAACCCACTTCTTTCCTGAGGCTCAGGCGGGGGTAGAGCTTTCCTGCTCCTGTTCCCGACGCTGGCGGGCGTCCTTGACGATCACGTAGACGCCGAACCCGGCGGCACCCAGACCGACCACCACGCCAACGGGGGCCTGCCGCGTCACCGTCTCGACGCGTTCCTCGTAGGTCTGCACCTGGCCGGCCCTGGCCTGGTTGGGGGCTGCGTATTCACAGGTGTCGCCCGGCCCCATCTCCACGCCCCGGCACGTCGGGGACGGGGAGATCCAGCTGGCAGCCGCCCACGCGGCAACGGCGAGCCCCACCAGGAGGAAGGCCCACAGGCTGATCTGCTTCTTCATGCGGCAAGACTACCGACGGCACCCGGGATGGCCGCACCCGGGGGTCGCAGGTAGGGTTGTCGGCGTGATTCGAACCATTCCTAACGTGACCCTGTCCAAGTCCCTGTCCACCCGCGCAGACGTCGTGGTGGTGGGCCTGACGGCCGTCGGGGGCGATCCCACCACCGTGGGAGCCACTTCCGAACTGCAGGCCGCCTACTCCAAGAAGTACGGCACCTCGCTGGTCGACCTGGCACTCAGTCTCGGCGCCAAGACGAAGATGGAGAGCGTGACTGTGCTCCCGCCTGCTGGCCGTCGGGTCGTCGTGGTGGGCCTCGGGGAAGCCGACGTGACCCCTGAGCGCCTGCGTCGGGCCGTTGGGGCCGCACTGCGCAAGGTGGCCGCCCTGCCTGATGTGGAGGGTCTGCAGGTGGCCGTTTCGCTGGAGGTCTCCGACCCCGAGGTGGCCCAGGCCGCTGCCGAGGGCGCCATCCTGGGCGCGTACACCGTCGGCAAGATCACCCGTCAGGACAAGAAGCAGGCCGTGGCGGCCATCGAGATCGTCTCCGCTGGCGACGCCAAGGCCCTCAAGCCCGCCATCGAAACCGGCGCGACGGTGGCCGCCGGGGTCTGCAAGGCCCGTGACTGGGTCAACGCGCCCGGCAACCTCCTCTACCCGCAGGTCTTCGCCGACGAGGCCCGCGCCCTGTTGAAGGACGAGAAGGTGGCGCTCGAGGTCCTCGACGAGAAGGCGCTGGAAAAGGGCGGCTACGGCGGCATCATGGCCGTCGGCGGCGGCTCGGAGCGCAAGCCGCGGCTGGTGCGGATGTCCTACGCACCGCGGGGTGCCACCTTCCACCTGGCGCTGGTGGGCAAGGGCATCACCTTTGACACCGGAAGCATCGACGCCAAGC
>CAZPSO010000209.1:0-4721 GCA_964588895.1 uncultured Tessaracoccus sp. | reverse complement strand
CGGCCGTGGATGCGCGAGCGTTTCCCGCGCCCCTGTTCGCCGGCCATGGCAATGCCCTGAGAGCCTGCCGCACCGCCGGTGGCATCGGTGGCGGTGACAGACATCAGCCGTACCGCCTCGCGTTCTCCTCAAGGATTTGGTTGGCTCGCGACGCCGCATCGCTCAGGCTGCTCTGCGGATCCTGGCCACCCAAAGTGATCTCGTTGACCGCCCGATCCCACTCGCCCATGGCATCCCCGATGCCGGGGACGGCGGGAAGGAAGTGGAGGTCGTCGATCTGCGCCGCGAGTTCGGCCTGCTCGGTGAGTTCCTGGAACTCCGCGGATTCACGCACGGAGTTGCGCGCGGGCACCTGTCCGCCCTTGGCCCATTCGAGGGACTGCTCGGAGATCCAGTTCAGGAACACCCGGGAGGCGCGGTCCTTGTCCTCGTCGGCCGTCCGCCGGATGGGCAGCACGAACTGGTGCGAACCGGCCCAGGCAGCGTTCTGGCCGCCGATGTTGGGCAGTCGCGCGACGCCCCACTCCAGGTCGGTGCGCTCGTTGAGGGTGTTGATGGACCAGATGCCGTTCCAGTTGAACGCGGTCTGGCCGTTTTGGAGGGCGATGAAGTCGGCGTCCTGGGCCACCTCCGGCGGGGAGAAACCCTGCTGCGACAAGCTCTGCCACCACGTGAACGCCTCGACGGCCTCGGGTTCTGCCCACGCCGCCTCCGTGGCGTCCTCGTTGAACAGCTGGCCACCGAACTGCCACACCAACGCCTGCAGCGTGAGCCCGCCGGTGAACGGGAACGGGGAGGTCCAGTGACCCTGGATCCCGGCCCCGGCCAGGGTTTCGAGGGCCGCCATGTAGGAATCGTGGTCCATGGGTGGGTTCTCGGGATCGAGCCCGGCGGATTCCATGACCTGCTTGTTGTAGAAGAAGCCCAACGGGTGCACGTCCAGGGGGATGGCATAGCGCGCGTCCTGGTAGAGCCCGGCCTGCCACGGCACGGGCGCGAAGTCGTCCTCGCTCAGCTCCAGGGCCTCGGCCACGTCGTCGAGCGGCTGGATGATCTCGCGTGCCGCGAAGGTGGCAACGGAATCGACGTGCATGACGCCGATGTCAGGCCCACGGCCTGCCTGCACGGCGGTGGGCAGGGTGTCGTAGTAGTCCCCCCACTGCAGGGTGCGGACGGTGACCGCGATGTTGGCGTGCTCGGCGTTGAACTCGTCGACGAGGCGGCGCATGTAGTCACCGTCGCCCCCGGTGAAGCCGTTCCAGAACTGCAAGGCCACATCCGGGCCGTCGTAGCCGGTCTCGGCCCCGTTGCCGGGGGCCTCGGTGGCCCCGCCATTGGTGGCACCGCCGTTGGTGGGTCCGGGGTCGGCCGGGTCCTCCTGGAGGGACTGGCCACCGCCACAGGCCGCCAGGCCAGCGGCGGCGCCCAGCGCCAGGGATCCGGTGATGAAGCCGCGACGGGTGAAGTTGCTTCGGGAGAAGTGGTTAGACATGACGGTTCCTTTCGGTGAGGCGAATGCAGTGCCAGGACGTGGGTGGCGCGGCAAGGGTCAGGGTGTGCTCCTCGACGGCGGAGGTGCCGGGGTGGGGCCGCACCCGGTGGGGGTCATCGGCGGTGTTGACTTCGAAGGGGTCATCAGAATGGATCTGAAGGTGCTCCTCCAGATCCAGGGCACCGAAACCGGACAAGTCGATCTCGATGTCGAGGGCAGAGTCGAGACTGCGGTTGACCAGGAAGATGGTGAGCGCCTGGTTCGTCTCGTCGTGGGTGGCGGTGGCCCAGATCTGGTCCACCTCGCCGTAGCGGTCGGTGTGGATGGCCGGTGAGCTGGCCGCCAGTTGCAGAACCCGACCGGTGGCGTGGCGTGCGGTCAGTGCGAAGGGGTGGAAGATGGTTTGCTGCCAGGCCCGTCCGCCCGGTTCGGTCATGATGGGACCGATGACGTTGGCCAGTTGCGCCTGGCATGCCACGGTGACGCGGTCCGTGCGCCGCAGCAGCGTGATCAGCAAGGAACCCACCACCACCGCATCCATGGTGGTGTAGACGTCCTCGATGAGGTGGGGCGCGTGCTCGAAATCGAGTGAACGCTCACCCTGGAACCGGGCCTGGTACCACACGTTCCACTCGTCGAAGCTGACGCCGATGCGCTTGCGGGAATCCTTCAGCGCGGCGACATGGTCGGCCGTGGCCACGACGGAGGCGATGAACCGATCCATGTCCTCCCCGCAAGCCAGGAACGATTGGAGGTCACCGTCGAGGGGTTCGTAGTAGGCGTGTGCGGAGATGTGGTCGACGTAGTCAAAGGTGGCCTCCAGGGCCACCCGCTCCCACAACCCGAAGGTGGGCATCTGACGGTTCGACGACCCGCAGGCCACCAGTTCGAGGTCGGGATCCAGACGGTGGAAGGCGTTGCCGACTTCCTGTGCCAGCCGCGCGTACTCCTTGGGTTCCTTGTGACCGATCTGCCATGGCCCGTCCATCTCGTTGCCGAGGCACCACAGCCGCACATCCCACGGTTCGGTTCGGCCGTTGGCCACGCGCCGGTCCGCCAGTTGAGTGCCTGCCGGAGCGTTGACGTACTGCAGGTACTCGATGGCCTCCCGCAGACCACGCGTGCCCAGGTTGACCGCCAGCATGGGCTCGATGCCCATCCGCTCGCACCAGGCAAGGAACTCATGGGTGCCGACGGTGTTGGGTTCGATGGAACGCCATGCCAGGTCGATTCTGGTGGGGCGGTCCTCCACGGGCCCGACGCCGTCCTCCCAGTCGTAGTTGGACACGAAGTTGCCGCCCGGGTAGCGCGCCACCGTCGGCCCCATCTCCTTGACCAGGTCGGCCACGTCCTGGCGGAAGCCGTGCTCGTCGGCAGTGGGATGATCCGGCTCGAAGATGCCGGTGTAGACACATCGGCCCATGTGTTCGACGAACGTGCCGAACAGCCTCCGGTTGACGTCCCCCACCACGAAATCGGGATCCAGTTTGATGAAACTCTTCTCCACGGTGAGCTCCTGAGCCGTCGGTAATGACTTCCTTGCCATTTACAACGGTAGTAAAACACGCCGCAGGTCCGTTTACAACGGGTAACCTGAGCCCGTTACCGTTTCGATATGATCGGTGCATGGCTGTGATCCTGCGCGACGTGGCGGAACGGGCCGGTGTCTCCATCAAGACGGCATCCAACGTCATCAACAACTACAAGCACGTGCGGCCTGCCACCCGGGAGAAGGTGGAAGCAGCCATCGCCGAGCTGGGATACCGCCCCAACCTCTCAGCGCGCCAGCTCAAGTACGGGCGCAGCGGCTTCGTCGCCCTCGCCCTGCCTTATGTGAATTCGCCCTACTTCGCGGAGTTGGCGTCCCGCTTTTCCGCCGCGGCCGCGCAGACCGGCTTCATCCCCCTGCTCGATATCACCGACGGCGACATCGTCGCCGAGCGCCATGTCCTGTCCGGCGTCCAGACCCACATGATCGACGCCGTCGTCTTCTCCCCCCTGACCGTCACTGCCGACGAGATCGCCGCACGCTCCGACACCACACCCATGGTGCTCCTGGGAGAACGCGGCATCCCCGACGGCTACGACCACGTGGCCGTGGACTCCGTGGCAGCAGCCGAGGCCATGACCGAGCACCTCATCAGCCTGGGGCGCCGTCGGATCGCCGCGATTGGTCGCGAGAGCGCGCAGGGAACGGCCTCCGTCCGACTCGACGGCTACCTGACAGCCCTTGAATCTCACGGCATCGCCGTGGACGAGTCGCTGATCATCGGCGTGGACAACTACGAGCGGTCCGCCGGGTACGGGGCCATGCAGCACCTCCTGCGATTGGAGGAACCCCCGGATGCCGTCTTCGCCTTCAACGACCTCCTGGCCCTGGGCGCACTGCGGGCCTGTGCCGATGCCGGGGTAGCCGTCCCCGGCGACGTGGCCGTCGCCGGCTTCGACGACATCACCGAGGGGCACTACTCCCACCCCCGGCTGACCACCGTCAGTCCCGACGTGCCCTTCCTCATCGATGAAGTGCTCCGCCTGCTGCGGGGCCTGATCACTGAACCCGAGCGCGACGTGGAGGACGTCGTCGTGCCCTGGAGGCTCAAGATCCGGGAGTCCACCGTCGCCGACACTGCGGTGGAGTGAATGCCGATTTTCGGAGCTGTTCCGGCTGCACCATGGAAGTGGCTCCAACGTCGACTTTGACGTCGAAGGCACTTCCATCGTCGCCCGGCCCAACGCGCCCTCATTCCTCAAGCTTTGGCCGAGAAGACCAAACCCCGGGCACGAAGCCCGGGGTTTGGTCTGAATGCTGATTTTCAGTGCTGGTAGTCGCCTCGGTAGAACTCGAGCACCCACCCGGAGCACGCCCAGATGCCGATGCCCAGCCCCAGGATGGAGATCCACCATTCGTGCAGTGCCGGGCCGAGGAAGATGACAGTGACCACCAGGGCAGCCACAAACGGCCAGATGCTGCGGGGCGGGAAGAAGCCGTAGTCGCCGGCTCGCTCGTAGATCTCACCGTCACCATGGTCCTCGGGGCGCTTGAGGTGGCGACCCTTGACGTGGAGGTAGCCGGCGATCATGGTGCCCAGAAGGGCGGCGAAGCTGAGTACGAAGATGCCCGCCCATTCCTGGGCCATGAACCAGTAGATCGGGGCGACGATTGCGAAGAAGGCCGCGACGAAGATGAAGATGTTGCGTTCGGTCTTCACTTGGTTTCCCCCTTCGTGCC
>CAZPSO010000208.1:0-4730 GCA_964588895.1 uncultured Tessaracoccus sp. | reverse complement strand
GCCTCCGGGTCCTGCGAGACGGCCCGCATCGCCTTGCCCATCTTCGTGGTCTTCACCACCAACTGCAGTGCCACCATCAGCAGTACCGAGACGCCGATGATCACCAACTGCTGAGAGCTGATGATCACACCGCCCACGTTGAAGGATGTGGTCATGTAACCGGGCAGTGGCGGGTAGGCACGTGGGTCGGCGCCGACGAAGCGCATCATCGTGTACTGCAGCAGCAGTGACATGCCGATGGCGGTGATCAGCGAAGCGAGGCGCGTTGACTTGCGCAACGGCCGGTAGGCGATGCGCTCGATGGTCACCCCGAGGACGGTGCAGATGATCATGGCGGCCAGGAGGGCCTCGATGAACCCGAGCTCGAAGACCCGCATGGTCCAGTAGCCCACGAAGGCCCCGATCATGTAGATCTCGCCATGCGCGAAGTTGATGAGCTTGATGATGCCGTAGACCATCGTGTAGCCCAGCGCGATCAGCGCGTAGATGCTGCCCAGCGACAGGGCATTCATCAACTGCTGCAGTATTTCTGTCACCTGATCATCTTCCCATCGAATGACGGCGGGCCGGAAGCTCCGACCCGCCGCCGAACATCAGACTTGTCGCGAGCCCGACTCAGCCCACCTTCTCACTGGTGGCCTGTTCGCCGCCCGACAGACCGATCACCACGATCTCCTTGACGGGGTTGTGGTTCTCGTCGATGTCGAAGTTGCCGGTGACACCGGCGAATCCGGTGGTTTCGGCCATGGCATCACGGACCGCCTCACCGGTCAGCTCAGATGCGCGGCCGACCGCGTCAGCCACGAACTTGCCCAGGTCGTAACCCAGGGCGTGGAAGGCGTTGGGCTGCTCGCCGTTGGCCTCCTCGAAAGCGTCGATGAACTCGATGACCGCGGGGTCCTCGTCGATGGCGCTGTAGTGGTTGGTGAAGTAGACGTCATTCAGCGCGTCCGCTCCGCCCAGCTCCAGCAGGGTGGGGGAGTCGAAGCCGTCGGCGCCCAGCACCGGCGCGTCGATTCCCAGGTCGCGGGCCTGGCGGATGATGAGGCCGGCCTCGGAGTAGTAGCCGGGCAGGTAGATGACGTCGAAGTCCTGGCCGCGCAGGCGGGTCAGGATGCTGTTGAAGTCGGTGTCGCCGGCGGTGAAGCCCTCCGTTGCGGCGATGCTGCCACCCAGGTTGGCGTACTCCTCCTCGAAGGCAGCGGCCAGGCCGGTGGCGTAGTCGGAGCTGTTGTCCTGGATGATGACCGCGGTGGTGGCGCCCAGGTTCTCAGCCGCGAACTTGGCCATGATGTTGCCCTGGAACGAGTCGTTGAAGCAGATGCGGAAGGCGTACTCGTTGAGGCCACTGGCGTCCACGGTGACATCGTCCGCAGTGGCGGAGCCGGAGACGACGGGGATCTGGTTGTCCTCGCCCACCGGGATGGTGGCCTTGAAGTTGCCGGAGGTGGCGGGGCCCATGCACGCCAGGACGCCGTCCTGAGACATCAGACGGGTGGCCAGCGTGGTGGCCTCGGCGGCGTCGGACTTGTTGTCGTACTCCACCAGTTCAATCTGCTTGCCGTCGATGCCACCGGCCTCGTTGATCTCGTCGATGGCCATCTTGATGCCGACGACGGAGGCCTGGCCGTAGGTGGCGACATCCCCCGTGAGTTCGTAGTTGACCCCGAGACGGATGGTGTCCGAGTCACCGTTGCCGTCGCCCCCGGGGGAGGCGGAGCAGGCTGCGAGACCGGCGAGAGCCACCCCGGCGGTGGTTCCGAGAAGGGTTCGACGCGTGAGCTGCATTTCTAAGATCACTCCTTGAAGACCGTTGGGGCCGTCCCGCTCCTCCGCGGCAGGGCCCACATGCTGGGCTGATCTAACCACCTTTCAACAATCCTCGAATCGGGGGTTCAGGAATTGGGACGCCTCCTGCCCCGCGCGCGACTCGGCGTACAGGGCGCTCGGCCTGGGGGAGCCCGCCGCTGAGGACTGACGGGTCAAAGGCTAGGCTGTCGGGCGGGGCGCGCCAGCTCAAGGTGCGATCTGTTTGACGAGGAGGCATCACAGTGAAGCTCAAACTGGGGGCTGGTGGGTCGGACCTGATGCAGGCCCGTGCGCGCCGCATCGCCGTAGCGCTGGGGGAGCATGGCCACGAGGTGGAGGTCGTCGCCGTTGGCGGCCTCGATGACCCCGGACCCTCCTGGGGTGAGGAGCTGACGGCCAAGTTGCGCAAGGCCGTCCTGGGTGAGGAGGTGGACGCCGTGGTGCACAGCCTGGAACACCTTCCCGTGGACGAGGTCGATGACCTGACCATGGCGTCGATCCCCAAGCGGGGCGATGCCCGGGAGGCCTTCATCGGTCACGCCGGCATGCCGCTGTCGGGCATGCGGCACGGGGCCAGGATCGGCACTCGCTCACCGCTGCGCATCGCCCAGTTGCACCACATCCGCCCCGACCTCGAATTCGTCGACACCAAGGGGACCATCGCCGACCGGGTCAACCGCGTCGATGGTGATGACCTCGACGGGGTGGTGGTCTCCGCGGAGGCGTTGGACGTGGTGGGCTTGAGCAACCGCATCACCGACTACCTCGACATCATCCCCGACATCGGGCAGGGCGCCGTCGGGATGGAGTGCCGGGTGGCTGACACGCACATCGCGGATGTCCTGCACGCCATCGAGGACACCGAAACGCGTATCGCCATCATGTCGGAGCGTGCCGTGCTGCGCGCCATGTTGGGCTTCACCGACCGTCCCGTGGGGGCCATCACGAGGCGCCGGGGGGCTCTCAGCATCAAGGCGGGCGCGTTCTCCTTCGACGGCGCACGTCGGATCGTCGTCGAACTGGGCATCCCCACCTCCGAGTTCCATGCCGTCAAGACCGGCAAGCGCGTGGCCGAAGAACTGCGCGTCAGGGGCGCTGACAAGCTGTAGCGATCCAGACTCCTGTCGTGCCTCGATGTGGGGCGTCGACCGGAGGAGTCCGCGTCCACGAGCGGATCGAGCATAGGATGAGGTCTGGCCCCTCGAGCGGCGGGGCCGGATGGTGGAGTGGGAGTTCATGGACCGACGCAACCTGCGCGCGGTGCTATTGGGTGCCGTCGTGGTGGTCGCACTGCTGGTCTTGGCAGCGCTCGCCACGCGTGTTCCCACCGGCGAAGTGCTGTGGATGGACCAGCCTCGCGCCACCGAGTCGCCGGGCAGCACCCTCCCCGGTGACCAGGGGAACCTCCAGGAAGAGGGTCCTGCCGAAGCCCAGTACGAGGCTGAGGTTGACGACGTGGGTGCCACGGTGGTCAACCTCTTCTGGCTGGTCGCCTTCGCGCTCGTGGTGTTGGTGGCCTCGGCGTTGTTCATCCGGGAGAAGGGCAGGACTCCGGAGGTTCCCACGGAGCCCTTCGTCGATCCTCTCCACCGCGGCGCGCTGCAAGACGTCAGTGCCCAAGCCCTTGACGAGGCGCTGCGTTCCATCGAGGCGGGAGAGGTCCCGGGGCACGCCATCATCGAATGTTGGCGTGCACTCGGCCGGGCTGTCGAAGGCAGCTCCGTCGCCCCCGACGCCTCGCGCACCTCCACCGAGCTGGTGGCCGCAGTGGTTGCCGGCACCGACGCCGAGGAGGCCGACATGGAGCGGCTGGCCGAACTGTACCGGCGGGCCAGGTACTCGGGCCGGCTGGCCGGCGACGACGACGTGCAGCAGGCCCGACGTGCCCTGTCCGCCATCCGGGAGGCGCTGGCGTGAGGAGCCTCGTGTGGATCATGCTGCCCGCCGTCGGAATCGCGACGCTACTGGTGGTCTTCGCTGAGCGTCTGGGGTTCGGCGTCAACCCCCCGGGCATGCTCGCGGGGGGCGCTGCCGTCGGGTTGGCCCTATGGGTGGTCTGGCACGCCACCACCGCCCACCGCGTCGAATGGCCCGAACAGAGCGCTGACTCCGGCCGCCGCATCACCGCCGAGTGGGCCACCGAAACGCTCATGGCCAACGCCTTGAGGGGATCCGATCGTTCCCTCAAGGAGCTTTCGCGGGCGCTCGACGAAGCGGCTGGCCACCGCGAGGACATCTCGCCCACCCTGCGCGAGTTCATCGACGCGGGGCGCCAGTCCGGCCCCATCCCCGCCATCAGCCGACGTGACCTGCACGCCTTCCTCAAGGAGATCGCATGACCCCCATCACCATCGCCGACGCCCAACGTCTGGGGGACGCGGTGCTCGACGCCGTCGACTCCGTGGTGGTGGGCAAGCGTGACCAGCTCAGGATGGTGCTGGCCGGGGTCCTGGCAGGCGGGCACGTCCTGCTGGAGGACCTGCCCGGGCTCGGCAAGACCCTTGCTGCGCGCTCCATTGCGCAGGCGCTCGGCCTGGACTTCAAGCGCGCCCAGTTCACACCCGACCTGCTACCCGCAGACCTGACCGGTTCCTTCATCTACGACCAGTCCACCTCCCGTTTCGTCTTCCGGCCCGGTCCGGTGTTCGCAGGGCTGCTGCTGGCCGACGAGATCAACCGCACCCCGCCCAAGACGCAGGCAGCTCTTCTGGAGGCGATGCAGGAGCACCAGGTCAGTGTCGAGGGTGAGACGTTCGCCCTGCCCAGGCCGTTCCACGTGCTCGCAACGGCCAACCCCATCGAGCACGAGGGCACGTTCCCGCTGCCCGAGGCCCAACTGGACCGTTTCCTGCTGCGCCTGTCGTTCGGCTATCCCACCGCCATCCAGGAGTGGGAAGTGCTGCAGCGAAGGATCACCCGCC
>CAZPSO010000207.1:0-4782 GCA_964588895.1 uncultured Tessaracoccus sp. | reverse complement strand
CATGAAGGGCGACATGGCCGGCGCGGCCGCCGTCATCAACGCGGTCAAGGCCATCGCGGCGCTGGGTCTGCGCATCAAGGTCACCGCCTACGCGGCCATGGCGGAGAACATGCCTTCGGGCAGCGCCTATCGTCCGGCAGACGTGATGACCATGTTCGACGGCCAGACCGTGGAGAACTACAACACCGACGCCGAGGGTCGTCTGGTCATGGCCGACGCCATCGCCAAGGCCGGCACCGAGGCGCCCGACATGATCGTCGACGTCGCCACGCTCACCGGCGCCTGCATGGTGGCCCTGGGCATGCGCATCGGTGGCCTGATGGCCAGCGACGACGCCACCGCCGATCGCCTGCTGGATGCGGCGGAGACCGCCGGCGAGGAGTTCTGGCACCTGCCCATCACCGACGCCATCCGCGAGGAACTGGAGTCCGACGTGGCCGACTTCCGCTCCGGCGGCAAGCAGCGCTGGGGCGGGGCCCTGACCGCGGGCGCGTTCCTGCAGCGGTTCGTGCCCGAGGGTGTGGCCTGGGCCCACCTGGACATCGCCGGGCCGGGCAGCAACACGGGCGGCGAGTACGGCTACACCCCCAAGGGTGGCACCGGCGTGGCGGTCCGCACCCTGGTGGCGTTGGCGGCGCAGCTATCGCAGTAGCCAATTGGTCATAACGGTGTGAGGGTCGGCGGTTGGTCCCCACATGGGGGTTGGGGCCAACCGCCGACCCCGTCTTTATTCAGTCGCGGGAACGGCGGGGTTCGGCGGGATAGCCGCTCCACCAGACGTAGCCGGCGCTGCCCACCACCGTCGCGCTGAAGATGACGGCCCACCAGGGGAATCCGGGGATCTCGGGTTCCTCCTGCGCCGCAGCCACTTCTGCTGCTGGTGTGGGCAGGATGCGTTCCCCCGTCACGAGGATGCGCTGGGTATTGATGCCCAGGGGTGTGCACGTGACCAGGGTCATGAGGTCCTGACCCGGCACCGCACGGAGGGCCTCTGTTTCATCGGGCTCCACCACGCGGATCTCGTTGACCCGGTAGGTGAGCACCTGGCCCTGCAGCTCGACGCTGAACAAGTGGCCCACTTCAGCCTTGTCCAGGTTGGTGAACATGGTGGCGTTGGCGAGCCCGCGGTGGGCAGTGAGCACCGATCGGGAATCCAACCCGCCCACCGGCAGGGAGGTGCCTTCCAGATGCCCGACCCCCTTGAGCAGCGTCTCGTCAGAAGTGCCGTGGTAGACGGGCAGGTCGATCTCCAGGGCGCTGTACATCAGCCGGCCCATCATCCCCGGGATGGAGGTGGTGAGGAGTTCGTCGTAGACCAGGGAATCGTCGGAGCTCAGGCCGTCACCGGCGGGGAGGTTGCTGTTGGCCTCCAGCACCGCTCCGCTGGCAAGGGCGTCGTTGTAGCGGTGGCCGTCCTGCAGCTTCGTTTGGCGTTCGACCTCGAGGGCCGAGTCCGGCTGTTGCAGGGTGCCCTGGGAGATGACCAGCGACTGGCTCTTCTGCGAAAACCAGGCCGCAGTCTGGGGATACAGTGCCACTCCCGCTCCCAGGATCAGGACCAGGGCCGCCACCAGCTGGAGTCGGGGCACGCGCCACCGCGGGCTGCTCGAGCGGGTGGCTGCTTCGGCCGCGTTGGTTGCTGCGTGTGACATGTGTCCCTCCTCTCAGTGGTGGTTGGGATTGAACGTGGTTCTGGCGGCGACGCGCGCACACGTCGCCGCCAGATTGGGGGGACCCGGGGTTAGCCGGATCTTCTCGTCGTCAGCTCAGGGAGCCCAGACGACGGGTTCGTGCAGCCGCCATGACCACGAAGCCGAGGACCACGAAGCCCAGGCCGGTTGCGGTCAGTGCGACGGTGCCCATGGAGCCAGTCATGGGCAGCTGCGGGCCGGATCTCTGCGGGTTCTTGATCTCGAGCTCGAGCATGGCGTCGTTTCCGAGGCCGACGGTCACCGCATGATCGAACGCGGCGAGGTCGTAGCCGGCAGGGGCCTGGGTCTCGTAGAGGCAGTACACCCGCTCCGGCTCATCGAGAGCCTCATCACTATTGTCGATCCAGAGACCAGGGAACAGCGCGATGCCACTGCCGTTCGAGGTGGCGGAGGCGACGGCCTCGCCGCTTGGCATCTCAGTTGAGCACTGACCGTTGTCCGACTCGAAGACCGAGAACTCGGCACCCTCCAGAAGAGAGCCGCTGTCGGAGTCCACCTTAGTGATCTCGATACCGCCCCAGTAGGTGTGTGGCTCACCGGTGGGGATCCCGTTGTCGTTGAACGACACGGTGGCCTTGTTGGAGATGACGCCAGCGTTGTCTCCCTCGCCGATGCGATCGACGGTGGTGGTGAGGGTAATGACGAGTTCCTTGCCCTGGTTCACCTTCAGCTTGGCGAGTCCGTCGGCGGTGAAGGTGATTTTCACGTTGTCGGTCACCAGGTAGTCGGTGTCTTTCGTCAGGGTCTCACCGTCCACGGTGACCGTGAGTTCCTCGAGGGTCAACCGCGGATCCAGTGTGTCAACGATGGATGCTTCGGTGAAGGTGTCGATGTTCTTGACCAGTGTTGGAACGACGGAGGTGATGGTCCACGTCACCTCTGCACCCAAGACGAGATCCTCCTGGGATTCGTTGATGGTCTTGGTGGGTGCATCCATCACCGCGTTCTTCGGGTTGACCACGACGTTGTAGTCCCAGCCACCGTCGTCATCGGGCATCGGGATGGCCACGTAGAAGGGCTGCGCCTTCTGCACGATGTCGTTGTAGCCGTGATCCTTGCCTTCGACCACGTAGTAGAGGCCCAGGGGAAGGTCCTCGAAAACGGCCTTGCCTTCTTCGGTCTGCTTGGTCTCCGGGAGGCCGGCGAGGCAGTAGGGATCAGCCGGTGCAACAGGAGCGGTCCCGAAGACCTCCTCCGCATCCGTCCATCCTGCAACGTCTGCTAGGTCAAGGGGCTCGCATTCATTACCAACATTCTTGCCCACACGCGTCACGGTGAACTCGACGCCGCTCAGACGGTCGCCGTCGGAGGGGGTGCCGGTTTCGGCACCCCTGTACTTGTTGACCGTGAGTTTGCCCGTGGTGGGGGCTCCGTCCTGACCGGGGCCAGGGTTTGCGCTGGCGATCGGCGCGAAGGCGCCAAGGGAGAGCCCCACGGCGGCGGCGATCGCGACGAAGCGAGCCGCGATGCGCTTCTTGCTTGTTGTCATTTCATAACTCCTGTATTCAAATCGTTTTGTTTTGTTGTTCATCGGTTGGTTCGACGAATTTCGGTCCACTCCCCCCAATCAGGCCGTTGCTCGCCTCCTTTTCGCTCCGATGCCGAGCGCCATTGCCCCGGCCAACAATCCCCCGCCGATGGCGAGGAAGATGACCGCACCCATTCCGCCGGTCAATGGCATGACGGGCGCGTCGCGCTGCTTGTTCTCGAATGGCTGGCCGAAGGCATGGTTCGGTTCTTCCACTGTGATGCTGAAGGCGTGCGGTGTGGAGTCCACGACGTATCCGACCGGCGCGGAGGACTCCGTCAGGACGTACTCACCGACGACAAGACCGTCCAGACGGAAGCCCCCAGCCGATGGATCCTTGTCGTGCATGGCAGCGCATTCCTCAGCGGCGTCGGCCACGCAGTCCTCGACCGGGATCGTCGAATCATCTGGCAGGGTCAACTCCCACACAGAACCCGCGAGCCTGGTGGCCGTGTTGCCAGCTGCCACCTTGGTCCAGGTAACTGAGCCGAGAACCCGGACGTTCTTCACCGGAGGCAGCTCGACTTCGAGGCTTGCACCCTCTCCGACGCCCACAGTGAACGTGAGGGACTCCCCCAATGGTGCGTAGCCGGACGGGGCGATGGTTTCTGTCAGCACGTATTCACCGATCGAGAGACCCTCGATCAGGAACTTGCCAACTGCCGGATCCAGGTCGTGTCCGGAGCACTCAGCTCCCTCGTCCACCACGCAGTCCTCGACCTCAATCACCGGGCCGTCTTCACCTGGACCGGTCATCTCCCACTTGGAGCCGGCCAACAGCTGCTGCTCATTCTCGGAGTCGACCTTCGTCCACCTGACCGAGCCGACAGCAGGCACATTCACAAACGGGCTGCCCTTCGGCGTGATCGCCGTGGCGACAGTGTCCTTGTTCACGGTGAAGGTGAAAGTGTGCGGAGTTGGGTCAAGTACGTATCCGACGGGCGCCGAGGTCTCCGTCACCGTGTACTGGCCCCAGACCAGGCCCTCAAGCCTAAACTCGCCCGGCTCGGGATCCTTGTCCAGGCTCCCCTCACACGGCTCAGAAGTGCAGTCCGTGATCACGGTGCCCTCTGAATGACCAGGACCTGTGATCGTCCACTCAGATCCGCCGAGCAGGTTCGCCGGCTGCTGGTCATCAACCTTCGACCACGTCGCCGAGCCGGGATTCTGTTTCTCAGCGTTGGTGTAGGTGCAGTCAACCCGGTCCCCGGGAGCGATGTTGTCGAGGGCTTGGGGATCGGTCGAATCCAGGGTGATGGTCCGCTGGCTACCGTTGAGGCTGGTGATCCCGCAGCTGGCCGAGACAAACTCGTAGCCGGTCTGCATCTGCTCCCAGACATCCACGGTGGCTCGGCCAGAAGCATTGTTGAACCGGAGCTCCCACGCGGCGTCACCGCTGGCGTTGGTGGCCTGAGCCGTGCCAGCTGGGTTCAACGTTGCTGACCCAGCGGTGATTCTGGTGCCGACCGTCCAGCCTTGTCTTGCCTCCTTCTCGCCCTCAGTGTTCACAACATCCTTGTGGATGTTCACGTTGGCGATGAG
>CAZPSO010000206.1:0-4813 GCA_964588895.1 uncultured Tessaracoccus sp. | reverse complement strand
CCGAGTGCGGAGGTGGCCACGAGGGCCTTGACCCGGTTCTCCTTCAGCGCCTGCTCGGCCGCCAACCTCTCGGCGGCATCCGTGCGGCCCGTGTAGGCCAGGACGTTGTGCCCGGCCCCGGCGAGGGCGGCGGCGGTGTCCTCCGCAGCTGCGACGGTCAAGCAGTAGATGATGCCGCTGCCCGGCAGACAAGCCAGGTGCTCCCGCAGCCACGCCACGCGTCGCCACGTGGTGCTCAGGTCGAGTACCCCCAAGCGCAGCGACGTCCGCGTCAGGGGGCCGCGCACGGTGACGACGCTGTGGCCACCGGTACCCATCTGCTCCTGCACGTCGGCCACCACGCGCTCGTTGGCGGTGGCCGTGGTGGCCAGCACGGGCACCGTCGGCGGCAGTTCACCGATCAGGTTGCGGATGCGTCGGTAGTCGGGGCGGAAGTCGTGGCCCCAGTCGCTGATGCAGTGTGCCTCGTCGATCACCAGCAGGCCCATGATGGAGACCAACCGGGGCAGCTGTTCCTCCCGGAACCGGGGGTTGACCAGCCGCTCGGGCGAGACGAACAGCACGTCGACGGCATCATCCGCCAAGTGGGCCTCGATGCTGTTCCACTCCGTGACGTTGGCCGAGTTGATGGCCACGGCACGTACGCCGGCCCGCTCGGCGGCGGCCACCTGGTCGCGCATCAGTGCCAGCAGGGGCGAGACGATCAGCGCAGGTCCGGCGCCCGCGCGGCGCTGCAGGAGAGCAGCAATGAAGTAGACCGCGGATTTGCCCCAGCCGGTGCGCTGCACCACCAGCGCCCGTTCGTGCTGCGCCACCAGGACTTCGATGGCCTCGAACTGCCCATCGTGGAACTCTGCCTCGGGGTTGCCGGTGAGGTCACGCAGGATGGCAAGGGCTTCCTCCCGCAGGCCTTCCGCCCCGCGCTCGATCCGGCGGGCGGGCTCCACAGCGGGGGCAGCTCGACGTGTGGGCGCGGCTTCCGGCGCGAGCTCGTCGGGGATGCGGGTTTGCGGGTCCGGGGGCAGGTCCCAGGCATCCGGCGGGGGCTCGTCCATCCAGAATTGGCGCTCACTCATGGCACCCAGCCTGTCACGTCCGAGGGATTGGGGGCATTCCGCCTGTGGATGACCCCGCCATCAGGGGCCCGCCGCCTCCAGCTCGTCGATCTCGCGCCGGATGTTGCGACGTGCCGCCGCCTCCCACTGCTGGTCCCCGTAGTGGGTGTGGTAGATCCGTGGGCGCTGCAGGAACCGAGTCATGAACGCGGCCCGTCCGACGCGGAACTGCTCGTCGGTGATCCACGGCATTTCGTGTCGAATGCCGGAGGTGTTGGCCCGGTAGAGATGCCACGGTGCCGCGAGCCCGGCCAGGTCCGCGTCACACAGCCGGGCACCCGCGTCATCGCCCGGCTCCGGCTGGTGGCGGGTGGTGAGCAGCACGAGCCGTTGGACCTCATGGACGTCCGCGGGCCCCAGCACCCCGCCCAGCAGGGCCCCGACCAGGGCCGCCGAGGCGATCTCGTCATCGGGACTGGTGTTGGAGTGCCTGGCATCGTGGAACCAGAAGGCCACGCGCTCGAGGCGCCCCCCGCCCAGCACGTCGAGGGCCTGCAGACCCATCACCAGGTGGGTGGTGGAGTGGTAGCTGCGGTGGGGCTCGCCCCAGCGTCGCAGGAGCTCCGCCGCTATGGGCAGCGGCAACCCGTCGACCTTCACCACAGCTGCGCCAGCCCCCACTGTCCGAGCATGACCAGCCCCGCAGCACCGGAGGCCCACAGCATGCTGGCGAAGGTGCCGATGATGAACCGCTCCCCGCGCGCCTCGTTGGGGGTGCGCAGGTCTGCGTATCGACCCAGCGCCTTGATGGCCAGCACCACTGCCAGGCCGGTGGCCGACCCCACCAACACGAGCACGAAGACGGCGGCCCGCTCCAGCAGTCCGATCCACTCGCCGCCCGGCATCTGCGCACCAGCCTCCTCCAGCCCGAGGAGTTTTCCCGTGTCGATCTGGGGCTCGTCGCCGTGTTCCAGCTTCTTGGCCCCGGCTCTGTCCACATGGCGGATCAGACCCTTGACCACGGGGGTTCCCACCCACGTGGCCAGAACGAATCCCACCACGGCCACCACACCCTGGACCACCATCATCATGGGCGTAAGTCTGGCATGGACCTCCCTCATGAAGAATGGGGCGACACCACGTTTAGATGAAGATAGTATCTTCACATGCGCCAAGTGAAGCGATTTCCTCAATCCGTGGCCGTCCTGGGCGACGTGGTGGCCTCCCGGGTGGGCGATCGGAGCACCTCCCACACCGCAATATTGGCTGCAATTGACGAGGTCAATGCCCAGGTACCGTTCCTGGACCCGCTCCGCGTGACGGTCGGCGACGAGATGCAGGGTATCTACCCCACCCTCGGGGGCGCCCTCCACGCCACACTCGAGCTCCGCGACGCCCTGTTCGGAGCCGTTGACTTGCGGTTCGGACTGGGCGGGGGCGACGTGGAAGTGGTGGACGCCGACCGGGGCATCCAGGACGGCAGCGCGTGGTGGCGCGCCCGCGAAGCCACCGACTTCGTCAAGGAGTTGGCCACCCAGCCGGGCCACGCGTCGGCGCGCACCTGCATCCGCGACGGCCGCGACGGCGCCATTCCGGCGGCCGATCAACTCGTGCGGCTGGTCGACGCCCACCTGGCCTCGCTGCGTGAGGGCAGCCGACGCAGTCTGATCGGCCTGCTCGCGGGCAGGGACAATGCCGACGTGGCGAAGGCCGAGGGCATCAGCCCGTCGGCGAACTCACAACGGGTGAACTCCGGGTCGCTTCGGCCCCTGGCCGACGCCATCGAGGCGCTACGCCTCCTCCCCTGACGCCGATACCCGTTCCCCCAGCATGGTCTGCAGCCGCGGCCCGTCGATGAGGGTGATGGGCTTTTCACGGGCGAAGGCGTACGCGTCGGGGGTGAGGGTGCCCGTGGTGATCAGGATGGCCTGGTCGGCGCCCTCCTGGGCCATGACCCCCTGCAGGTCCTTCACCACCGCCTCCCCCACCTGGCGGCTGCGGGCCCATCGCTTGCATTGCACGACGGTGCGCTGCCCGTCCCGGTGCAGGAACATGTCGACGTCGCGGTCCGTACCGCTTCCGGTGGGCAGCGTCCGGAAGCCCTCGGACTGGTAGTGCTCTGAGAGCCACTTCTCGAACTGCCTCCAGGGAAGCGCGCGGATCCGCTCGATGCGCTCGCCCACGGCTTCGTTGTCGTCGATGCTTCCCACGTCGGGCGAGCGGAGGCTCGCGATCACCGCCAAGACCAGCACCACGCCGATGACGCCGAGGCTCATCGCGGTGGAGGCCTCGTAGGTCTCCACCACGTTCTCGATGATCAGCGTGGCACCGATGTAGACCAAGATCACCGCGACGGCCACCTTGAGGTAGCGCAACCGGGAGGCAACACCGGCGAGCAGGTAGAAGAGGGCACGCAGGCCCAGGAGGGCGAAGCCGGTGGCGCACATCACCACCACCACGTCCGTGGTGATGGCCAGGGTTGCGGGCAGGGCGTCGAGAGCCATGACGATGTCGGCGAGCTCCACCAGGACCAGGGCCAGCAACAGGGGTGTGGCGAGGAGTTTCCCGCCCTCGCGGACAACGAACTTCTCGCCGCGGAACCCGTCGGTGGTGGGCAGGATGCCCCGGACGAACCTGGTGAGGGCGGAGTCGTGGTCCGCATCCGACTCGTGATTGCGCCCCGAGAACATCTTGTACCCGGTGAACACCAGGAAACCACCGGCAATCCACAGGATCCAGGTGAACCGCTCCATGATCAGGGCGCCAGCGTTGATGATGCCGAACCGCAGCACCAGGGCACCGAGCACGCCATAGAGCAGAACCCGTCGCTGGGCGCTCTTGGGCACCTCGAGCGCGGTGAAGACCACCAACCAGAGGAAGACGTTGTCCACCGACAACGCCTTCTCCACCAGGAACACCGCGAAGTAGTCCTGGGTGGCCGCACCATCCCGGTAGTGCGGGAGCACCAGCAGCCCGAACGCCACCGCGGCACCGATCCAGACCACCGACCACACTGCGGCCGAGACCAGACCGACGGAACGTCGGTTGGCCACGAACAGGTCGATGACCAGCAGCACCACCACCACGGCGGCGAACGTGATCAGGATGTGCGAACCGGTCATGGATCCCCCAGAGGCGACGTCTTAGCGCCCGACACTAGCGACTCCCGCCGCCACTCGCAGGGGGGCCGCCACTCGCACGGGATTGTGCTCCGACAACCGGGGGCCGGCAGGGCTGTCTCAGTCGTCCATCAGTTCATCGGTTTCGATGACGTGACCATCGGCGGCCCGCTTGGCCCATTTCTTGCGGCCACGCTGCACGATCAGCGGGTCGGTGGGCTTGATCACGTCGGTGTCCTTGCCGTCGTAGTCATGCAGGTCCAGGAACAGGCGCATGGCGTTCAGGCGAGCCCGCTTCTTGTCGTTGGACTTGATCCGGTACCACGGGGCCAACTCCGTGTCGGTGGTCTTCAGCATCGCGTTCTTGGCGTCGGTGTAGGCCTCCCACCTGTCCAGCGACTCCAGGTCCATGGGCGAGAGCTTCCACCGCCGCACCGGATCGATCTGCCGGATGGCGAAACGCGTGCGCTGCTCACGTTGGGTCACGGAGAACCACAGCTTGGTGACGGTGATTCCGGACTTGATCAGCATCTCCTCGAACAGCGGGGCCTGCCGGATGAACGCGTCGTACTCCGCGTCGGTGCAGAAGCTCATCACCCGCTCCACTCCTGCGTGGTTGTACCAGGAGCGGTCGAACAT
>CAZPSO010000205.1:0-4861 GCA_964588895.1 uncultured Tessaracoccus sp. | reverse complement strand
CCCCACACCCGAAAACCGGTGGTCCACCCACCCCGCGCCTACAAGGTGTTCCTCCGAAAACTCAAGATCCCCGAGCCCGTACGGTGAACGGAGATCCAGCTGCGCGTCAAAGATCTGGGGGCGGCGCCCCCACGAAGAACCGCCTGACCAATCCGTGGGAAGGCGCCCCGAGTGCGTGCCCGCGCCGGGCAACGTGGCTGACCTGTCGCAGACCCACCACGCCGAGCGACCGGTCGACCCGCCCACACCGAGCGACCGGCTCGCTCCAGGAGGTGGGAAGGCGCCCCGAGTGCGTGCCCGCGCAGGGCTACGCGGCTGACCTGTCGCAGACCCACCACGCCGAGCGACCGGTCGACCCACCCACACCGAGCGACCGGCTCGCTCCAGGAGGACGATCGAGCCAGCCATCGTGGACGGCAGGAACCGTCACCTCCAGCATCTAAGACGACGATGAGCATCCGGCACATCTGCAGTGCTACGGCGTCGCCCTGCGTTCACCTGGACCCTTTCGGAACCGCTTACGCCGAACGACTCCGGCTTGGCGCTCGCCATCGACGGGGGCGTGGACACTGGACTGGGCTGAAGACTCGCGGTCGGTACGCGTGCAGCTTGAGAGCGCTGAGGGTGGTCCACCGCAGCTGAACGGGGTGGCATGACGGTTGTGGGTAGGTGCCCTGTCAACGGGTACCTACCCACAACTATCTGTAATCCTGCAGAACGTCAGTCCTCGTCCAGCTGCCAGCACATGACGGCCTGGCCAGCGTGGATCACCTCGGTGTCCTCGTCCAGCACGATCAGGGCGTTGCTGCGAGCCAGTTCGGTGAGGGCGTGGGGATCCTGAATGCGTTCGATGCTGCGCACGCTGCTGTTGGTGCGCAGCTCCCCCCGCAAGAGGTGCATCTGGCCGCGCGTGGAGCGAAGCGTCCTCGAAGTGATGGCGCGTACCGGGCGCCGATTCTCGTCGGAACCGGCGAGGCGGCGGATCAGTGGCCACACAAAGGCGTGGAACGAGACGTAAGCGCTGACCGGGTTGCCGGGAAGCATCACCATGGGCACCTCCTCCTCGCCGATCAGGCCGAAGGTCTGGGTGCGGCCCGGTGACATGGCCACGTCCACCGAGTCGGTGAGCCCGAGGTCGGCCATCGCCGCCGCCATCGCCTCGTAATCCTCGCGACGGCCGCCACTGGCGGAGACCAGCAGATCAGCGCGGATGAGCTGGTCGTTGATGACCTGCTTCAGGTGGTCGGGGTCGTTGCCATGGATGGCCACCCGGAATACCGTCGCCCCCGCAGCGCGGGCAGCCGCAGCGATCATGAATGAGTTGGAGTCGGTGCTTTGGCCGTGCCGGACCTCTTCGCCGGGGTCCACCATGTGCTCCCCTGAGGACAACACCACGACACGGGGCCGGGGACGGACCAGGACCTTGTCGATGCCGGCACCGGCCAGCATCCCGATGGCACGGTCGTTCAACACTTCGCCCTCACTGAGCAGGCGGGTGCCGATGGCCAGGTGCTCACCGGCGGCCCTCAGGTAGTCGCCCTCCTCCACCGTGTCGATCAAAGTGAGCCGGCCGTCGCGAAGGGTCGCGAAACTGGTGGGCAGGACCGCCGTCGCACCCAGGGGAAGGACCGCGGAGACGCGCACCGCCAGCGCGGTGCCCCTTTCGAGCCGGCCATCCACCTCGTGAACCAGCTCGAGGGACTCGACGAGCTTGCCCTCCGCATCCACCAGGTCCGAGGCCCGGACGGCATACCCCTCGATCTTCGAGGTGGAGTTGGGCGGGACGTTGATCATGGAGTCGATGTCCTCGCACATCACCTGGTCCCAAGCCTCGAGCAAGGACATGCCGAACGGCTTCAGCGGCTCCACAAGGGACAACAGGTATTCGCGATGGTCCCGGGCGCTGCGCAGGCCCGACGCGTCGAGTGGAGGGGCCGCCGGCAGCCGGGGTGCTTCCTCGACGGGTGCTTCCTCGACGGGCCTGGGCTTCTTTCGACCGAACAACGCCATGCCACTACCATAGGACAATGGCTCATCGAGGCTTGAAGGACGCGCTGCGTCAGCAGTTGATCACCGCCCGTTCGGTGGTCACCCCGGAGGAATGGAAAGAGGGCGACGCGCGTCGCGCCACCTACACCCTGGACCTCCTGCACCAGCGTCGACCCGGAGTCCTGGCCATCTACGCATCCCGCGAGGGCGAACCCGGCACCCACGACATCATCACGGGCGCCGTGGACGCCGGCTGGCAGGTGATGCTGCCCATCATCACCAGGCACGTGGCCTGGGCCCAGTTCACGGGTTGGAACGAGATGGCCAAAGGACGCCTCGAGATTCCCCAGCCCGCCGGGCAGCCGATGCCGGCCGCGGTCCTGTCCCGTGCCACCATCATCGTCGCCTCCTCCCTCGCTGTCAGCACCGCCGGCGCGCGTCTGGGGACCGGTGGCGGCTGGTGGGACACCGCCCTGCCCCACCGCAAGTCCGGCACGGCGGTATGGTCGCTGGCCCGGGCCGTGGAAGTACTCGACCACATCCCCACCCACGCACACGACGTCGCGGTCAACGCGGTGATCACGGAGGCCGGATTCCGTCCTTTGGCTTGATCCGGCCTATCATGGCCCCGGTTGATCCTTAGAAAGGCCACGCCCGTATGCCCACTTATCAGTACCGCTGCCAGAGCTGTTCCCGAGAACTCGAGGTGTTCCAGAAGTTCACGGACCCGTCCCTGACGGTGTGCCCCGAATGCGAGGGCGAGCTCCGCAAGGTGTTCAGCGCCGTGGGAGTGGTGTTCAAGGGCTCCGGCTTCTACGCCACCGATTCCCGCAAGCAGCCCGCCGCTGCCACCACCGATTCCTCCTCGGCGCCCGCGAAATCCTCCGGCGAGAAATCCACAGGCGGGAGCCCGACGACAACGTCAGCTGCCTGAGTGTTGTGGAGAACTGGGGATCGACCCACGCCGGTTCCCATAGTGACGTTCATGCGTGGATTCCCGAAGATTGCTCAATTCATCAGTTGGCACCGACGGGTGGTGGCGGCCAGCCTGGCCATCCTGGCGCTCATGGCCCTGATCGCCTGGCTCACCGCCCCGCCGCCGCAGTACGTGGCTGCGCTGGTCCTCACCGGTGACGTGGCCGCAGGCCAGGCCATCGCCGCCTCCGACGTATCGGTCGCCCAAGCACCTCCCGAGACCGTCCCCCACGGAGCGCTGCAAGACCCCCACGACGCCATCGGCCACCGCGCCAGCACCCCCATGTTGGCCGGGACGGTGATGCAACCCGGGTTCCTGCTGGAGGAACACCGTCTGGCAGAAGGTCGTGCCCTGGTGCCCATCACCCTCGCCGACGCCCACCTGAGGGCACTCCTGCATCCCGGCACCGTCGTCACCCTGGTGGTGGGCCACATGGAAGGGATCGACGTGGTCACCAACGACGCCATCGTCTCCGCGGTGCCCACCGACGACGCCCCGGGCGGCCTCCTGCCGGCCCCCGGCACTGGTGGTGGCCTGGTGCTGGTGGATGTGCCCGCCGACGCGGCAGGCACCGTCGCCACCTTGGGGCAGCAGGGCAACCTCTCGGTGATCCTGGGCGGCTGACAAGCCGATTTGGCCTTCCCGTCCCCCGCGGACTAGCCTCAGCGAGGCTTTCCGAGCGTCGCGTCGTGCCCCATCATGGGCACCGGCCCGAAACCACCTCGACGAAAGTCCTGGATTCGCCGGGAAGCCGCGTCCAGGCCGCGGACAACCAAGGCCCCAAACAGGAAAGAGGGTTCCTCATGCAGGGATTCAAGGAATTCATCATGCGCGGCAACCTCATCGAGCTTGCCGTTGCCTTCGTCATGGGCGTGGCATTCGCCGCCGTGGTCGAGTCGTTCACCGAAATCATCATGAACGCCCTCGCCAAGCTGGGCGGCCTGCCCGACTTCACCGGCATCAGCATCGCAGGGGTGGAGGTGGGCACCTTCCTGACCGCGCTGGTGACCTTCCTCATCATCTCCTTCGTGGTCTACTTCGCCATCGTGATGCCCTACAACAAGGCACGCGAGCGTTTCATGAAGAAGGAAGAGGAGCCCGAGGTCACCTCCGAGATGCTCCTGGCCGAGATCCGCGACCTGCTCGCCACCAACCGTCACGCCTGAGCCGCACCGCACGCACGCAAAGCACACGCACGCAAAAGCAGAGGCCCCGTGGGATTCCCACGGGGCCTCCGCCCATCCCCCTGCGGCGACGGATCACTTGGTGTCAGATCACTCGTGCACGTCGTCATCCACCCAGTCGAAGGTGCGGGTCACCGCCTTCTTCCAGTTGCGGTAGGTCCGCTCACGCTCGTCCTCGTCCACCTGGGGCTTCCAGCGCTTGTCCTCGGCCCAGCTGTCGATGACGTCCTGCTCCCCCTCCCAGAAGCCGACGGCGATGCCCGCGGCGTAGGCCGCGCCCAACGCCGTGGTCTCGGAGACCACCGGACGCACCACTTCCACACCGAGCTGATCAGCCTGGAACTGCATCAGCAGGTCATTGTTGGTCATGCCACCATCGACGCGCAGCTCCTCCAGCTCCACCCCGGAGTCCGCCTCCATGGCCTCCAGCACCTCACGCGTCTGGAAAGCGGTGGCTTCCAGGACGGCACGCGCCAGGTGGCCGCGGTTGACGTAGCGCGTCAGGCCGACCAGCGCTCCCCGGGCGTCGGACTTCCAGTACGGTGCGAACAAACCGGAGAAGGCAGGCACGATGTAGGCGCCCCCACTGTCCTCCACCGTCGCGGCCAACTCTTCGATCTCCTGCGCGGTGGTGATCATCTTCAGGTTGTCGCGCAGCCACTGCACGAGCGAACCGGTCACCGCGATCGAGCCCTCGAGCGCGTAGATCGGC
>CAZPSO010000204.1:0-4896 GCA_964588895.1 uncultured Tessaracoccus sp. | reverse complement strand
CGGCATCGAACCCCAGGGCCATGCCACGCTCGAGCACGGCGGCGAACTTGATCTTCTCGTTGCAGCGCAGGCAGGGGTTGGGCGTCCGGCCGGCGCGGTATTCCGACACGAAATCGTCGACCACCTGCTCCTGGAACTCCTCGGCGAAGTCCCACACGTAGAAGGGGATGTTGAGGAGGTCCGCTGCGCGGCGGGCGTCGTGGCTGTCCTCGATGGAACAGCATCCCCGAGCGCCGGTTCGGTAGCTCTGCGGGTTCTTCGACAAGGCGAGGTGGACGCCGGTCACGTCGTGACCGGCCTGCACCATCCGTGCAGCGGCCACTGCAGAGTCGACGCCGCCCGACATGGCAGCCAGTACGCGCATCGGTGTCCTCCCCTTCTCCGGCCATCCATCGTAGGCGATGGTGGAGGACTCACGCGAAAGCGGAACGAGCCCGCTCCACGAGCCCGGGCAGGTGGGACAGCAAGACCTCGACGTCGTCGTCTGTGGTGTCGTGCCCCAGGGAAAAGCGGACGGTCGCCGCGGCGGAGTCCGCGTCGCGACCCATCGCCAGCATGACCTCGCTGGGTTGGTGCACTCCAGCACGGCAGGCTGATCCGACGGAGGCGGCGATGTCCACGGTGTCCAGCAGGAACAGCAGATCACTGGCTCGCAAGCCGGGAAACGTCACGTTGACGATGTGGGGCGCGTGCGGACCGAGGAAGGTGTTGACCTCCCCGCCGATGTCGCGGACCGCCATGGCTATCCGCTGCTGATGGAGCGTCAGCCTGCGCGAGGACGCGTCGAGTTCAGATGCGGCAGCAGTGGCGGCCGCGGCGAATGCGGCTGCCAGGGCCACCGCGGAAGTACCGGAGCGGATGTCGCGCTCCTGTCCCCCGCCCAGTCCCGTTGCGCCCGGCTCCACCCCGCGCCTGAGCAGCAGCGCACCGATCCCCACGGGACCTCCCACCTTGTGCGCCGCCAGCGTCATCATGTCCACGTCCATGGCGTCGAAATCCAGGGAAATGTGCCCCAGCGACTGGACTGCGTCAGTGTGGAACCACGCGCCGCCCCGGTGGGCGAGGTCCCGCACTGCCCCGACCGGCTGAAGCAGGCCGGTCTCGTTGTTGACGTGCATCACCGAGACCACCGCCACGTCATCGGTGATCACCGGCAGGGATTGCAGGTCCACGGCCCCGCGTGGCGTCACCGGGAGCAGCTCCGCGCCGCGCGCGACCGCCCCCAGCACCGACGGGTGCTCGATGGCGGAGACCAGCATCCGGTGGCGCCCGGAGCGCAGTGCGCCCAGTACGGCGATGGTGTTCGCCTCGGAGCCGCCCGAGGTGAACACCACGGAGGTGGGATGGGCCCCGACGGCGGCCGCCAGTTCCTCCCGGGCCTCCTCGAGTCGGCGCCGGGCACGCTGTGCGGCACGGTGGAGGGAGGCCGGGTTTCCGACCACCGTCAGGGATTCCACGAGGGCGTGCCGCGCCTCGGCCCGCAACGGCGACATGGCGGCGTGGTCGAAGTAGTGGCCCCCGAACGCCTCTTCAGGGACACCCGGCCAGTCGCCTCCAGAAAACGATGTCATTGATGCATATACTAAGACAGTTTGTTGCGGACCCACCCATGGAGCAGAAGGAGAGACATGTTCCCGGTAACCCAGCTTGGTTACGATCGACTGGGAGCCCAGGTGGCGGATGGAGGAACCTTCTTTGGCCTCCTGGCGCCCACCGCCGAACGGGTGCAGCTGACCCTGGTGGACGGCCGCAACAAACAGCGCCACCTCGAGATGGAACCGGCCGGCGACGGTACCTGGCGCCTCTTCGTGGAGGGCGTGGGTGACCAGCAGCGTTACGGGTACCGCGTGCACGGAGCCTGGGATCCGCTCAACGGCCAGCGCTTCAACCCGGCGAAACTTCTGCTGGACCCCCGGGCACGCGCCATCACGGGCGGGGTCGACTACCGGGGGCCCATCCATGCGCACCGTCTCTCGGACCCCCTGAAACCGGACTCGCAGGACTCTTTCGGATCGGTGCCGTTGTCGGTCGTGGTGGAGGACACCCCGCCACCGGAGGCCATCCGTGAGCGGCGCTCCATGACTGACAGCGTGATCTACGAACTGCACGTGAGGGGTTTCACGCGCACCAACGCCCTCGTTCCCGAACACCTCCGCGGTACCTATGCGGGCCTGGCGTACCCGGACGTGATCGACTACCTGAAGGACCTGGGGGTCACAGCCGTCCAACTCCTGCCGGTACACCACTTCACCTCGGAGCCCTTCGTGGCGCTCATGGGCCTGACGAATTACTGGGGATACAACACGCTCGGGTTCTTCGCGCCGCATGCGGCCTACGCCCAACGCGGCAGCGTGTCCACGCAGGTCCAGGAGTTCAAGGAGATGGTCACCGCCCTACACCGCGCGGACATCGAGGTGATTCTCGATGTCGTGTACAACCACACCGCCGAGGGCGGCCAGGATGGGCCTGCCCTGTCGTTTCGCGGCATTGCCAATGACATCTTCTACCGGCTGACCAACGACCACCGCGAGGACTACGACGTCACCGGTTGCGGGAATTCGGTGGACACGTCACACCATGCCGTGGGCAACCTGGTGCTGGACTCCATGAAGTACTGGGTCGAGGAGATGGGGGTGGACGGCTTCCGTTTCGACCTCGCCACCACGCTGATACGGGACCACGATCACCACGTGGACCACTCGCACCCTTTGAAACAGGCCATCGACGGGGACGATGTCTTCCGTGACATCAAGATGATCGCCGAGCCGTGGGACGTGGGGCCGTGGGGCTACCAGGTGGGGGCCTGGGGCCCCGGTTGGGCGGAGTGGAACGACCACTTCCGCGATCATGTCCGCGATTACTGGCGCGGCCACGTCCACGGGGTCAGGGAATTGGCCACCCGGCTGTCCGGGTCGGGCGACCTGTTCGACAAGCCAGGCCGCAGCCCCGCTGCCAACGTCAACTTCGTCACGGCCCACGACGGTTTCACCATGCACGATCTGGTCAGCTACGACGTCAAGCACAACCAGGCCAACGGAGAGTCCAACCGTGACGGCACCGACAACAACCGGTCCTGGAACCACGGCTGGGAGGGCCCCACCGACGATCCTGCGATCAACGATCTGCGCGCCAGGCAGGCGCTGAATTTCTTCGCGACGATGATCCTGTCCGTGGGCACCCCGATGATCACGGCGGGTGACGAGTTCGGGCGGACCCAGCGGGGCAACAACAACGCCTATTGCCACGACTCGCCCCTGACGTGGGTGAACTGGGATCACGACGAGCGTTGGGGCGTGGTGCGTGGGCGGATACGCGACCTGCTCAGGCTGCGTGCCGCCACCCGCTTGCTGCGCCCGTCCCGGTTCCTCTACCACCAGGAGATCCGCGACGCCAACGGCGAGAGCCTGGAGCGGGTCGACCTGACCTGGATGGACGGCACGAACGGGCAGATGGGCGAGATGGCCTGGCACGACGGGACCCGCCGGCTCCTGGGCATGTACCGCTCCGACGAGCACGAAGCCTGGCTGGCTTGGTTCAACTCCGGGGCACAGCCACATGACATCGTGTTGCCCCGACTGCCCTGGGGCAGCGCCTTCCAGACGGTGTGGCACTCCGCCTCCGAGGAGGAGGTCTCCGTGGACAAGCTGGCATCGGGTACCAGGATGACCGTGCCAGGGCGGTGCGTCATCCTGATGAAGGCGGACGTGCCCACGTCCGCAGCCGAGTTGCATACCCTGACCGGGATCCGAGGGGACTCCAGCCATCGCTGAACTGGTGCAGTAGGTTGGGTCTCGTGAACGACATGGCTGACCTGCACGCTCCCGCGAAGCTCCACCGGACCGAAGGCGGCTTCGGCCGCATCCCGATCAACGATGTCACGCCCGTCATCCTCGGGGGCGCCTACCCGGCGAAGGCCGTACTGCACGAACGTGTCCTGATCCAGGCCAACGTGTTCCGCGAGGGGCATGACGCGGTCAACGCGTCGGTCATCCTGACCTCGCCCCACGGCACCCAGCGTCGGGTCGACATGCGCCAGAGCGGACCCAAGGGCCTCGATCTCTGGCAGGCGCACGTGCGCATGGCCGCCGAAGGTGACTGGACCTACCGGGTTGAAGCCTGGAGTGATCCGTGGAGCACCTGGAAGCACAATGCCACGGCCAAGCTGCCGGTGGGCGTCGACGTGGAGTTGGTGTGCATGGAGGGTCAGGAACTGTTCCGCCGAGCCCGCCGCGCCGCCCAGCAGGCGCGTTCCACCAGCGCGGCCCACTTCCTCGAAGCCACCATTGAAATGCTCAATCCCGAGACACCCACCGACGAACTGGTCGAGCTGGCCACCTCGAAGCCCCTCGACCGGGCGATGGCGCGCTTCGGTCCGCGGGAACTGGTGACGCCCACGCGGGAGTACCCGCTCAAGGTGGAACGACGACGCGCGCTCTACTCATCATGGTACGAGTTCTTTCCGCGCTCGCAGGGGGCTTACCAGGACGAGGACGGCACGTGGCATTCGGGCACGTTCGACACCTCCCACGAGCGTCTCGAGGCTGCCGCGGCGATGGGCTTCCACGTCATCTACCTCCCCCCGTTCCACCCCATCGGCACTGCGTTTCGCAAGGGCCGGAACAACTCCCTCGAGGCCCGGGAAGGTGAACCCGGTTCCCCGTGGGCGATCGGCTCCTCCGAAGGGGGCCACGACGCCTTGCACCCGGAGCTCGGTGACTTCGACGCGTTCGAGCGGTTCGTGAACAAGGCCCACTCGCTGGGCCTCGAGATCGCGATGGACCTGGCGCTGCAGGCCTCCCCCGACCATCCGTGGGTGGAGAGCAATCCGAAGTGGTTCACCGAACGGCTGGACGGCACCATTGCATACGCCGAGAACCCGCCGAAGAAGTACCAGGA
>CAZPSO010000203.1:0-4903 GCA_964588895.1 uncultured Tessaracoccus sp. | reverse complement strand
GCGCGTGCGCACCCCGAGCCGGCGGATCACCTCGATGGGCGGGCACCAGCCCTGGATGGCGTGCTGCAGCAGGAAGGCCGGCACCAGGACGGTGAGGATCAGCCACTTGCGCGAGTGCCAGCGCGAGAATGCCAGGCTGACCAGAATCAGCGTGGACGCATTGGCCTCCAACACGCGCTCGACGTCCCAGTCGCGGTCGAGTTCCTCGATGTGATGCGTGAGCGTCTCCGGACTGGCGTTCGCCAGCGCTCTCACGCGCTCGAGTCGTTCCTGGTCGAGCCGACGGTTCACGTCGGACTTGGTGGATCGGCGGACGCGATCAGCTGCGGGCATGGGGTTCTCCTCTCCCTCACAGACATTCAAACACTGCGGCACCGGGCACCACGGGCGTTGCTGCCAAGTCGTCGGTCAGCCCTGGCGCTACTGTTCCTCCATGCCTCGCCACGGAGCCACCCTGGGTAAGTACGCCCCGCTGCATCGGGGACATCAGTTGGTGATCGAGACTGCGCTGGGCGAGTGTGACCAGGTCACCGTGGTGGTCTACGACGCGCCCTCCACCACCACCGTCCCGCTGCTGGTGCGCTCGGGGTGGGTGCGCGCCCTGTACCCGCAGGTGACGGTGCTGGAGGGCTGGGCCGGCCCCGAGGAGGTGGGCGACGACGCCCAGCGCACCCAGGACGACTACCTCCGGCGGCTCGGACTCACCGACGTCACCCACTTCTACTCCAGCGAAGCCTACGGCGCCGCCACCGCCACGGCCCTGGGTGCGGTGGACCGACGCGTGGACCCGTCCCGGCGGATGGTCCCCGTCTCGGGCACCGCCATTCGTGAGGACCCGCATGCCCACCGTCATTTCATCGACCCGCTCGTCTATCGAAACCTGGTCACCAACGTGGTGCTGCTCGGCGCTCCCGGGTCCGGCAAGACCACCCTGGCCGCCGCACTCGCGGAGGCGTTCGGCACCGTGTGGATGGAGGAGTACGGACGGGAGTTCTGGATGCGGCACCAGCGCCACCGTCGCCTCACCCCGGAACAGCTCGTGGAGCTGGCGCGCCACCACCTCGAGCGTGAGGAACGTCGGCTCCTCGAGGCCGACCGCTTCCTGTTCACCGACACCAACGCGCTGACCACATGGCGCTACGCCATGAACTACCACGGGAGTTCGCCCCCGGAGCTCGCGGCGATGGCCGACGCGAGTGCCAGCCGCTACGACGTCGTCGTCCTCTGCGAACCGGACTTCGACTACGTCGAGAGCTGGGACCGCTCCGGCGAGGGCCAGCGTCAGGTGATGCACCGGCAGGTCGAGGCCGACCTCCTGGTGCGGCGGATCCCGTTCTTCCGTGTCCGCGGCACCGTGGGGGAGCGCGTCTCCCGGGTCCGCTCCCTGCTCGACGGTTACACCCCGTTCACCCCGATCACGGAGATCCCATGACGGGGTTGTGGGGATGGCTGGGCGTCGACAATGTTGCCCTCACTGTGCTCGGCTACCCCTTGAGCTGGGTGGAACTGCTGGGCACCGTGCTCTACGCGTGGTCCGTGTGGTTGATCTCGCGACGGCGTCTTCTCACCTGGCCGGTGGGAATCGCCAGCGTCCTGCTCTACCTGGCGCTGTTCCTGCAGATCGGCCTGTACTCCGACGCACTCGAACAGGTCTATTACCTGGCTATGAGCGTCTACGGGTGGGCCACCTGGAAGGCGGCGCGCGGGCCGGACAAGGTGGAGGTCCGCTGGAGCCCCGGCCGGCAAGCGGTGGCGGTGGCCGGCACCACCCTGGTGCTGGGGGGCGTGCTCGGCCTCCTCATGTCGAACGTCCATCGGCTCTGGGCCGTGCCACCGGCCGACTTCCCCTACCTCGACGCGGTGACCACGATGATGAGCTTCACCGCGATGTGGTTGCTCGCCCGCCGTCGCGCCGAGGCATGGGTGTACTGGATCATCGTCGACGTCATCGCCATCGGTCTCTATTGGGTCAAGGACGTCCGGTTCCTGGCCTTGCTGTACGTCGTCCTGCTGGCCATGGCCGTCATGGGCCTGCTTGGGTGGCGACGTTCGGCGGCGTCGCGCCAGGCAGACGCTGCGCGGACAACTCGGAGGGGTTCGTGATACGGGCACGCCATTCGTTATCCAATCGTTACCTAGTTTCGATCAGGTGTTCCCTTTTTGTCAGTGCTGCTAGGCAAGATGGAACACATGAGCGAAGAGGTGAGGGATCTCGGGCAGCAGTTGGTGGCTGCGGCGTGGGAAGTAGTGCGCATCACTTCCGACGCGGAGGCCCAGACGGTTCGTCTCGGTGATCTGCTGGACAGTGTCGAGGAGGCTCAGGCGCAGCTGGATGGTTTGCGGATGCGGCTCGTGTGCGAAGCCCAGTTGGCTGGCGCGGATGCGGTGCTAGACAAGGTCCGCTCATCCACCCGCGCCACCACCCAGCGGGCGTCGGCAGACCTCCGGCTGGCACAGGATCTGGGTGAGGGCTATCCCCTGATTCATCAGGCGGTGTGCCAGGGCACCATCTCGTTGGCGCAGGCCGAGGGCATGGTCATCGGCCTGAAGAAGCTGCCAGTGAGACTGACTCGCCATGATCTGGAGCGGTGCCAAACCACGCTCCTGGCAGAGGCAGAGTTTCTGGGACCGCAGGAGTTGCGGATTCTGGCGGCGCGGATGCTGGAGTTGATAGATCCGGATGCGGCGGACCAGGCAGATGCCGCTCGGTTGGCGCGCGAGGAGCGGCTGGCCAAAGCGGGCCGGAGCTTGCGGATCAAGCCCGACCACCACGGATCGATGCGGATCACCGGGCAGTTGCCCGTGGCCGACGGTGCGTTGCTGCAGGCCCAGATCGACGCCCTCCTGCCCCCGGTCTCCACGTACGCGAATGAGGATTTCACGCCGTCGAGGGACGCGCGCCAAGCGGATGCCCTGGTGTTGTTGACCCAGGTGGCCGCCAACGCCGGCAGCTTGCCCGCACACGGGCTGGGTCGCCCGCAGATCCATGTCACACTCCAGTGGGAGAGCCTCCGCGACGGACTCGGACGCGTCGGGCTGCTTGACCGCGGCGACGACGAACAGCTCACGCCCGCGGAGGCCAGACGGCTCGCCTGTGACGCCCGCTTGATCCCCATCGTCCTGGGTGGGCACAGCCAGCCACTGGATGTGGGCAGGGAGCACCGGGTGGTGCCCAAGTGGCTGCGTGCAGCGCTCACCCAGCGGGACCAGGGCTGCGTCTTCCCGCATTGCGCAGCCCCGGCCGCGGCGTGTGAGGCGCACCACATCCAGCCGTGGTGGGCGGGCGGCGAGACCAGCCTGGCCAACACCATGCTGTTGTGCCCCCACCACCACCGGTTGGTGGAACCGGTTCCCAACCAGTCGGCAGAGTCGCAGTGGCAGGCTCACATTGATCCGGCCACCGGGCTGCCGGTCTTCCTGCCACCCCCGCACATCGACGCGGCCCGACGGCCTCGCCAACATCGCCGCTTCCGGCTGGCCATGCTGCAACTCATCCCGGACCAGGCGGAACCGCCTTCGTTCGAGGTGCGGGAACCGCATGCAGCTCCGGTTCTGGTGATGAGTTCATCTCCCGCGCCGCCACCTCGCCGGGCCACACTTCCACCGCCGTTGAACCCAAAGGACGACCCGTGGCACCCCCACTACGAGCCCCCGCCCAGACGCTGAATCGCTGCACGGTGCAACCTGGCCAACCCGGCCCGGGTGGCGTCGATGTGTGCCATCGTGAGAGGCATCAGGAGGCTGTCATGAATTATGGAATGCGCATCGACGTGGAGCGCGGTTTCGACGAGACGGTTGGCATGGTGCGAGAGGCGCTGGCGGAGAATGGCTTCGGTGTCCTGACGGAGATCGACGTGAAGACCACACTCAAGAAGAAGCTCGACGTGGACGTCGACGAGCAGATCATCCTCGGAGCCTGCAACCCGCACTTCGCCCATCAAGCAATGCAGGTGGAGCCGTCCATCGGCGCGCTGCTGCCATGCAACGTGGTGGTGCGACGTGCCCAGGGCGCCACGGTGGTCGAGGCAATCGACCCGGCCACCCTGGTGGCCGTCACGGAGAACCCCGACATGGAGCCGCTGGCCGCGCAGGTGAGCGTGGCACTGAAGGCGGCGCTGGACCGGGTGGCGTTGGCCTGAGGGCTCCAGATCTCCATCCCCCCGCACGGCCGCGCTGAGGCGGTCCTCAGCCCTTGCGCCACTCGTCGCTGGGCAGGTGGGAACCGGCCTGCGGGCCCATCTGGAGCATGCCTCCGTCCACGACCACCGACGTCCCGGTGACGTAGGAGGCAGCCGGCGAGGACAGGAACGCGATCACGGCCGCCACCTCCCGCGCGTCGCCCGGCCGGCCGAGCGGCACCCCCGGGCGGTGTGTGTGGCGAGGGTCCTCGTCGGTCTGGTCGGTCATGGGGGTGGCGATTTCGCCCGGCGCCACGCAGTTGGCGGTGATGCCGTGCTCGCCCAGTTCCAGCGCGAGCGTCTTCATCAGCCCGCCCAGCCCATGCTTGGCCGCATCGTAGGCGCTGGACCCGACGCGGGGCTGGTGCTCGTGCACGCTCGTGACGGCGATCAACCGCCCGCCGCGGCCGGCCTCCACCATCCGGCGGGCCGCCGCTTGGAGGGTGAGGAACGCACCGTCCAGATCGGTGGCCACCACCTCACGCCACTCCTCCAGCGACATCTCCAGGAACGAGGTGGAGGCGCCGGTGCCGGAGTTGGCGACGAACACATCCACCCCGCCCAGTTCCTCGGCCAGGGACTCCACCACCTCGCCGGCCTTGTCCAGCTGGGTGGTGTCCAAATGGGCCACCACCGCCTTGCGGCCGTGGCTGCGCACCTCGTCGGCGGTCTCCTGGGCGCCCTTCTCGTCGGTGTACCAGGTGACGCCGATGTCCAGGCCGGCC
>CAZPSO010000202.1:0-4927 GCA_964588895.1 uncultured Tessaracoccus sp. | reverse complement strand
ACTGTGTAAGGGCTCCCAATCTGCGAGTCGCTCCTGTTTGAGACTGCATATTGCATGCAACCACGAAATCGGTCACTATGTCAAGCTGGCGCGCCTCTGGTAGACGAGGAACAGTTGCTGGGTCTTGACCCACCGCCCGGAGCCCGCGGCCCTGGCTCACGAAATAGGAGAATGACCATGCGAGCTCAACCGGTCTCGCGCGGTCCCGAAATCCCGCGCACCACATTGTTGGACGGCATGGCAGGGCACGGCTTGTGAACCGTGGCGCGGGCATCGGCTGAGCAGCTATCGCTGCGCCCAGGCACCTCTATAGCGGCGGACCGAAGCGCGCCAGGTTCTGCCGGTGTCATCAGAGCTGCCACTCTCAGTTGAGGGCCAGAGGGCGGTGGCGGTCTCCGACTCCGGCTGGGGCAGCTATCCGTAGCGATCCCTTGGCTGGGCTTGACCGCAAATCGTGGACACGGCCCGCTTACGCGGCTCGATCCTTGATTGATGATTCAACTGTAGTGGCGCTTCGGACTTGAGTGTGGGTTAGGTGCGTATGCCTCCGCCGATCAGGAGCATTCTGAGGCGGTAGTGGGTGGGGTTGCGGAAGCCTCTGGCGACGCGGCGGGCGAGTTCGATCAAGCCGTTGATGCTCTCGGTGCCGCCGTTGTTGGCGCCGCCGGTGGTGAAATAGCCCAGGAACGCATGGTTCCATTTGGTCAGGGTCCGGCCCAGGCGGCGATCTCGGGGATCGGGCAGGTGGGAAAGGAGTCGATGATCTGCTCGGCCAGCAGCCGTCCGGCGACGTGGGGTAGGTGGTAGACCTGCCGGAGTTGTTGGGCGCATTGCTAAGCGACTTCGACTTCGATGTGGCGTTCGTCGGCTGTGAACGCGGCCTCAAGGCGGCCTTTCTGGCTCTGGTGGCCTTCTCCCACTTCCGGGCCTGAGCCAGCGTGATCGCCTTCGTTCACCCCATCGTCAACTCCATCCTCCAAGGGTGGAACCCACGCGGGTATCATGAAGATGAGCAACGAAACCAGCTGCGCGGGCATTTCACGTGGGTCAACTCGGGATCTGAAATGGAGCACACCATAACATGATAAGCTGGGCACCGAACTCCCCGGCAAAGCAGCCGGATGGCGAGTGATCAAGGAGGTGAGAAGAGGATGAAGCAATTGTCCAAGAACTGCGAGGGTATGAAGGGATTGGGTGGGGTTGCGTTTGGCATCCTGTTGCTGGCCGCCAGTGCCCTTCCGGTTAGCACCGCCAGCGCAGCAGATGGCCCGTCGGGCTGCTCGCCGTACGGCACGAGGAGCGGCCTTACGACTCCCAGTTGGGCTAGGGGATACAGCAATGACTGCGCAGGACTCTCCCAGGCACGGGTTGCTAGGTACGTGTCGTACAGTCCCACCTACTATTACTCTTCCGAGAGCCGAACCGCCTACGTTGAATCTAGCACGGGACAGCCCACCGGCGGAGCTGCGCATCGGGTACGCACCACAGCCCAACCCAGTTCGGCATGGTCACAGTGGTTCCTAATGCCCTACTGAGGTCTGAGCGCCAAGTGTGTTCGAGAGGTGCATGGGCATTGCTGGGTGTCCTGCTGCTGGCTGGGTGTTCGGGCGGGCCTGAGGCAGTAACCGGCCCATACGCAGAGCGGATCGAAGCCGCCCGGGCGCAGGCGACGAGCGCCTTCGAAAGGGAGGCTCTGGCCGATGGGGAGGTGAGCCGGGAGGAGTACGAGGAAGCTGTCCAGCGTTTCCTGGCGTGCGCTGCTGAGCAGGACATCTTGGTGGAGGTTGAAGACCAGGCGGGGTATTACATCTATTCTTCGAAAGCTGAACCTGATGATTTCGACCGCGTTTACGGTGTATGCGCACCCGGCACAGTGGGCATCCTCGCTGGCCTCTACACGGACATGCTGGTGAACCCCACCAATGGCGATCCGGACACGGTGACTGCTAGTTGTTTCGTGCGCGCAGGGCTGGTTACAGAGCCCTTCACAGCCGTTGATTTCCGCGATCTGCTGATACGTTCGGGCGCATCCGATGGGAGTGGGGGAACGGGGCAGGTGCGGATCGATCCCGAGGCACAGCGGGTGATGGGTACCGACGAGGCGCACACCTGCATGGCCAATCCGGCTTCGTTCCCCAGTGAGTGACCTCGAATCGGTGCCAGACCCCGCGCCGCCAAGGAGCAAACGGGTGGTCTCGTGGACTGGGCGTCTTCTCGTGGCGCTCGTCGCACTAGGCTTGGGCTTCGGCGCGGGTTGGCTGTTAGCTCACGAGCCTGCGCTCGATGAGATCGACGCCCCACCGGGCATTGAGACCTATCCTGTACAGGCGTCCGAGTTTGCCGACATCCGGCAGGTGAGCTTGGAGGTGATCCTGGAGCCCTCCAGCGTTGTCTCCATCCCCGACGCTGGCACCGTGACGGCACTGGATTGCGAGCCTGGTCAGACTTTGGTTACGGGCGACGCTCCTCTGGCCATCGACGACCGCCCTCGGATCGCTCTCGCCAGCGACGTGCCATTCTTCCGTGACTTGACGGGAGGCGAGCGCGGAAACGATGTTGACGCGCTTAGACGGCTGCTCATTGGGGAGGGCTTCCCCCTTCCCGAGGGTGGCACATTCGACCGCCCGGCACGCGCGGCACTGCGGGAATTCGCCGCTGAGAAGGGGTTGCGGCCCCGCGAGGGAGTGGCGTTCGCCCGGCAGGATTTCCTATGGCTCCCGGACAAGTTCGCCGTTGCCTCCTGTGCCGTGAGCGTCGGAGACCGAGTGACCCTCGGGGATCCTCTGGCAACGTCTGGTGGGGGTTTCGCGGCGCTGGCGTTTACCCTTCCAGAGGACGCTTCGCCCGGCCCGCGGGAACTACGGGTCGGAGATGTCGGGGCACAGATAGGTGAGGAGCGTCGCATCACCGACCCCGAGACGCTGCGGGCCATTGTCGAGACGCCTGAGGCGCGATTGGCCTTGGACACGGCCGACGGTCAGACCGCCACCATTTCTGCGCTGGTGCAGCTGGCCGAGCCTCTCACCGCCTATGCCCTGCCACCGTCTGCTCTCATGGACGTCGCTAGGTCAGAAGCCCGTGTGTGTGATGGCAGGGAGAAGACGAAGGTGACCATCCTTGGCTCCAGTCTGGGGCTCACGCACGTGGCTTTCGACCACGAGCCGCCCGGCGAGGTGATCCTCCGCCCCCGGGAGGTGGAGGCATGCAGATAGTGGGCACGGACGTCTTCCACCGCTTCCCGGGGCAACCTCCGCTGTTCGAGCGCCTCACCTTCATGTTGCAGCCGGGGATCCTCACAGGCATCGTCGGCCCATCCGGCTCCGGTAAGAGCACCCTGCTTTCGCTGGTGTCAGGCACGCTGGCACCGATGTCGGGGACGATTACCGGGCAGGAGGCGTTGCGGGTGGGATGGATCCCTCAGCAGCCGTTGGGCTCCCCCCGGCGCACCATCGTTGACCAGGTGATGCTGCCACTGCTCGCCCGAGGCTGGGAGCTGGAACAGGCGGAGATGCGGGCCCACGAGTTGCTGTCTATGTTCGGACTCGTCGACGCTGCGAACCGCGACTTCCGGCACTGTTCCGGCGGGGAGGCGCAGCGGTTCGCTTTCGCTCGTGCCGCTGCGGCTGACTACGATGTCCTTCTCCTGGACGAGCCCACGGCACAGCTTGATCCGATCACGGCCTCGACCGTGCGCGAGGTGATTCGCAGCCTCGTCGGCGAGCGGCGAATTGTGGCCGTCGCCACCCATGACGGGAAGCTGCGTGCCGAGTGCGATTGCCTAGTTGATCTGGGGCGGGCGAAGTGAGGACACGCGGGATCCTGCGGGAGGCGTGGCGCAACGTCAGCTCCGGCACCACCCGTGCCCTTGTCGGCACCGTCTTGCTTGCGGCCATCCTGATCGGAGTCGGGCTGGTGGATGGACTGGCCAAGCGCGACGTGTTCCTCGCCCAGCGTGCCTACCGCGCCGCTGGCGGGCACATCAGCACCATCCAAGCCTCTGGGGAGGTCGACGCGGCCAGATGCGTGGCGCTAAACGAGGTGCCTGCCATTCGGGGCGCGGTGGCACTCCGGGAGCGCGGCTCGCTGCACATCGACGTCCTCCCGGACAATCCGGTGTCGCGATATGCCGTGGCCGGGGATCCAGTGGCGCTTCTGGGCGGGGAGCGCGGGGCTGAGGGGGGGGTTGCCCTCTCCGTGAGCCTGGCGGAGCGCCTCGGGGTCACCCCGGGGTCGATGGTTTCGACAACAGAGGGTGAGACGCGAATATCCCAGGTCTTCCACTACGCAAGCGATGGCCGCAACCCTGTCCTCGAGTTGGCAGCCCTCACTCCAGTGCCACCTGAGGGGCGCTTTGACCAGTGTTGGGTGGCTGTCTGGCCACCTAACCAGTTCTTGGACGGGCTCCTGCTCAGCACCGTCGATACCAACAACGTGGATCTGGGTCACCTCAATACCCTGCTCGGCCAGCCGCAGGCCACACAGAACTTGCTGGCTGCCCGCCCCACCCGGTTCATCCCCTTCTTCGGCGCCGCCCTCGCAGCGTTGCTCGGCTTCGCGCTGACGAGGGGCCGACGTGTGGAGCTGGCGTTGGCTCTCCAACTCGGCGTGCGTCGCAGAGATCAACTCCTACAAGTAGTGCTGGAGTCAAGCTCCTGGCTAGGAGCTGCCTTGTTGGTAGCGGAGGCGGCCCTGATGACAGTGCTGGCCGGGTTGACATCTGGTGAGGCGCGCTGGTTGGCGGTGGCGGGAGCCCTGGACTCGGCGGGCATCACGCTGGCAGCTGGGGTGGGGGTGCTGGCAGGACTCGCTACCATCGCTACTGGGAAGCTCTATGGCTGGGCGAGGGATCGCTGAGATGCCCGGCTCGGGAATGGCGACAAGGTTCTCGAGGACGGTGTCCTGACTTGGGACTACTTAGCCTCGATCC
>CAZPSO010000201.1:0-4938 GCA_964588895.1 uncultured Tessaracoccus sp. | reverse complement strand
GCCGCCGGAAAGCTGGCTGGGGCGGTGCGTGAGGCGGGCACCGATGCCCAGCGAATTCACCACCGCTGCAAGATGCGCACGATCCACCCTCCGCCCCGCAAGCTCCAGCGGAAGCAGGATGTTCTGCTCCGCCGTTAGCGTCGGCAGTAGGTTGAACGACTGGAACACGAAACCCACCTTGTCCCGGCGGATCCGCGTCACCTTCCTCTCGGGAAGCGCGGAGAGGTTGTCCACCCCGATCAGGACGTCTCCCTCGGTAGCCTGGTCGAGGCCCGCCATGCAGTGCATCAGTGTGGACTTCCCGGACCCCGAGGGCCCCATGATCGCCGTGAAGGAACCGGCACCGATTTCGACGGAGACGGAGTCGACGGCTACGACTGGCCGCTCACTCGCGGCCCCGTACACCTTGGTGAGGTTGCGCACCGAACATGCTGGCTGGCCTGTCTGGCTGATCTGGCTGGGGAGAAACGTCGTGGTCATAACTGCCTTTCTGTGGAGTCGAGTTCAACTTATTCATCCCTCGCCTCCAGCGAATCGGCCACAGGGACCCGATCTGCGGGCCTGTCCCTCAGACCCCGGTCGCAGCCGACCCCCACTGCCGTCCAAGGGAATGCCTCCGGGTAGGCAGCGCGAACTCGAAGTTCGCTACACCCAGGGATGACGATCAGGGGAATGTGTGGCTCCCTCACTGCGAATTCTTGCGAGCGCTTGCATCGCGGTGCAGAGGGCGGCCGTACGGCTCACAGGAACGATGAATGGCAGTAGCGCTCGACACAATGTCACGATTCGGTCACAGCCATTGACCTGACATTGCATGCGCGCGTAGCGTGACCGTCATCACACGATGGTGTGGAGCGCAACACACAATGAAGGGTGTGTTCGATGAGTGCAACGGCAGACGATGTGGCCAGGAAGGCCGGTGTTTCGGTCTCCACTGTCTCGCGCGCGCTCATCTCGCCGCACAAAGTGGCGCCCCAGACGCGCCAGCGAGTGTTGGCGGCCGCTGAGAGCCTCCACTACCGGCCAAGCCGCGCCGCACGCGACCTGGCCAGGGGACGCACCAACACCCTCGCACTGGTGATTCCCGACCTCGAGAACCCCTACTTCTCGTCCCTGACCAAGGCCATCCAGGCTCGGGCCCGGGAAATGGGGTACCAGTTGTTCGTCATCGACACCGACGAGGACCCCGGACGCGAGGTTGAGACCCTGAGCAAGATCACCCGCGACCTGGACGGGGTGGTCCTGTGCTCACCGCGCGCCGCCGACGAGGACCTGCTCGCGCACGCCACCGGGGTCCGCCTGGTCACGGTCAACCGCACCATCCCCGGGGTGGCCTCGGTGCTCAGCAACGACACCGACGGGATGGGTCAGGCCGTGCGTCACCTCGTCGCCCTGGGCCACCGCCGGATCGCTTATGCGGGCGGTCCCCTTTCGTCTTGGTCGGATCACACCCGGCGAAGCGCCTTCCTGGCCCAAGGTGGCACGGAAACCGACGTCGAACTCCACGACCTTGGGTCATTCATGCCGTACTTCTCGGGCGGGGTGGCAGCCGCAGACCTGCTCCTCGCCACCACTGCCACCGCCGTGGTCGCCTTCAACGACCTCATGGCCCTGGGGCTGCTCGACCGGGCCCGCAGCCGCGGCATCGACGTCCCCACCCAACTGTCCATCGTCTCCTTCGACAACACAGTGTTCGCCTCAGCGGTCACGCCGCACCTGACCTCGGTCGATTTTCCGAGGCGGCTGGTCGCCCGCCACACCCTCGACATGCTCCTCAATGAGGAGCAAAATTCGAGCGCTCCACCTAGTCAGGTCCTGCCCACCCAGTTGAACGTCCGGGCCAGCAGTGGCCCGGCCCCTACCCCACCATCCAGCTCCCGGTGAAGACGCCGGGTACCAAGAGGAAAGAAGGGCAAACCATGCGACGTCCACGGACCACGAGAATTGCTGCTCTCGCAGTAGCATTCGCCTTCGCAATCAGCTCCTGCTCCGCGCCCGACACGGGAACAGACCCCGACGAGGGCGCCACGCCGACCGGTGATGTCACCACCGGCGATACCACCGATGCCCCCGCCAACGGTGGCGACGACGCCAACGGTGACGTGCCCGATGCCCCGTCGGAACCAGTGACCCTCAACATCCTTGACGTGGCCGGAAACATCAAGCTCACCGAGGGCATGGTGGACCGCTTCGTCGAGGAGCACTCCGACATCGTGTCCTCCGTCACCTGGGAATCGGGCGGCGCACCGGACCTCGTCGGCGCCGTCAAGCCCCAGGTGGACTCGGGCAACCTGTCGATCGACATGGTGCTGACTGGTAACGACGGCCTGTCCGCCGGTCTGGACCAGGACCTGTGGATCCCGATCGTCGACGAGTACGGCGACCGCCTCACCAACCAGGCCAACTACATGGAACCTGCGGCCGACATGCAAGAGCTGGCCCAAGGGCACGGCGTCGTGGTCACCTACTACCCGTCCGGTCCCCTGCTGCAGTACGACCCCGAGGTGGTCACCGACGTCCCCTCCACCCCGGAGGAGCTGCTCGCCTGGGCGCAGGCCAATCCCGGCAAGTTCGGCTACGCCCGCCCCGCCAACTCCGGCCCCGGGCGCACGTTCCTGATGGGCCTGCCCTACATGCTGGGTGATGAGGACCCCGGTGATCCCGAGAACGGTTGGGACCTGACCTGGGAGTACCTGCGCGAGCTCAACCATTTCGTCGACAACTACCCAACGGGCACCGGCCAGGTCATCACGAACACTGCTGATGGCACCTGGAGCTTGATCCCCACCACCACCGGCTGGGACATCGAACCACGCGCAGACGGCCGCCAGCCGGCCAGCATCGAGGCAGCCGCCTTCGATGACTTCACATGGGTCACCGACGCGCACTACGCAGTGGTCCCCAAGGGCCAGAGCCCCGACAAGATCGCTGCCATCCTGCAGCTGCTGGAGTTCATGCTCACGCCCGAGGTCAACGCCATCGCCTACGACAACGGCTACTTCTACCCCGGCCCCGCAGTCGAGGGCGCCACGCTTGACCTGGCGCCCGAGGAGTCCCAGCAGGCCATCGCCGAGTTCGGGCGCGACTGGTACGACGACCTGATCGAGGAGATGCCGAAGACGACCCCCCTGCCGCCTGAGCAGATGGTCATCGCCTTCGACATCTGGGACCGCGAGATCGGCGCCGGTAAGTACTGACATGGCGATCCAGGCTGGTTCCTTCGAGACCCTCGAGCTCACCGGCGTCGGCCGCAGCTTCGGGGGACACCATGCCCTGGACGACCTCAACCTGACGATCCGGGCAGGGGAGTTCATCGCCCTGCTCGGGCCGTCAGGTTGCGGAAAGTCCACTGCACTCAACTGCCTGGCCGGGTTGTTGCCCCTGACATCGGGCACCATCACCATCGACGGCGAACGCATCGACACGCTGCCGCCCGAGAAGCGCGGCTTCGGAATGGTGTTTCAGAACTACGCCCTGTTCCCCCACCTCAGCGTGGCGAAGAACGTGGCGTTCGGGCTGCAGATGCGCAACGTCGCCAAGGCCGAGATGAAACGCCGTGTGGCCGAGGCCATCGCGCTGGTCAAGCTCGAGGACCACGCCACGAAGCTTCCCGGGCAACTTTCGGGCGGCCAGCAGCAGCGCGTCGCCATCGCGCGGGCCATCGTCCTGGAACCCCGCCTGGTGCTCATGGACGAGCCACTGTCCAACCTGGATGCCAAGCTGCGGCTGGACATGCGTACCGAGATCCGCCGACTACACCAAAACCTGGGGCTGACCACCATCTACGTCACCCATGACCAGGAGGAGGCGCTGTCCATGGCGGACCGGCTCGTGGTCCTGCGCGATGGCCTGGTCCAGCAGGTGGGTTCTCCCGAGGAGGTCCACACTTCGCCGACCAACTGGCACGTCGCGGATTTCATGGGCTACCGCAACATGGTGGACCTTGAGGTGGTCTCCGTGGGTGACGAGAGCCGGGTGGTCGTGGAAGGCGCGGCGTTGAAGCTGCACGCCACCGCCGTCGACCCGGTGTCGGTGGGTGACACGGTGCGCCTGGCCATGCGTCCCGAGGACATGAGCATCGCCGCCGACGACGCGTCGGGACCATCCAACACGATCCCGGCCGACGTGGCAGTGGTGGAGTACCACGGCCGCGAGTTCGCCGTCGGCGCCACCACCTCCGCGGGGCTGACGATGCACGTGCGCAGCGATTTCGCCCCGACCGTCGGCGCGCACGTCCTGCTCACCGTCGACCCGGCACGGGCACTGGTGTTCCGGGCGGACCTCGACCCCGACGCCCTCACCCGGGAGGAACGGGACCTCGAGGAAGTCCGGACATGAGCACCACCGTCTCACGCCGCCCCACGGACAGGCGGGGGCGAGACGCTCGCCGTTCCGTCAGCCTGCAGCACCGGCTGGCGGAACGCGGCGTGGACCGGGCACTGCTCATGATGCTGCCCGCCGTGCTGTTCACGCTCGCCCTGTTCGTCTACCCCTTCGCCTACGGGATCGGGCTCACGTTCCAGCCCAGCGCGGCCATCCAGGAACGCTGGGGCGGGGGGATCGTGGCCAACTACGTGGCGTTCTTCTCCGACTCGTTCTTCCGCGACTCCATCTGGATCACCATGCGGCTCGCGCTGCCCGCCGCACTGTTCAACGTGCTGGCGGCCGTGCCGGTGGCGTTCAAACTGCGCGGCAAGTTCAGGGGCAAGCGGTTCCTCACCACCCTTCTGGTGCTGCCCATCGCCCTGGGCACGGTGCTCACCGCGCAGGGGCTGCTCATCTTCGCCGGAAGGCAGGGCTGGCTCAACCGCTTCCTGCTGGACTCCGGGATCATCAACGAACCGTTGACACTGGTGATGAACTACACCGGCGTCTTCCTGTCACTGGTGATCTCCGGATTCCCGTTCGCCTTCCTTCTGATCTCGTCCTACCTCTCGG
>CAZPSO010000200.1:0-4947 GCA_964588895.1 uncultured Tessaracoccus sp. | reverse complement strand
TCTACAAGCCGGGTGCGGTCAAGCTGCGTCCCGAGGTCCTCAAGGAGATCCAGGAGGCCGTGGGCAAGAAGTACGGCAAGGAATCCCCGTTCGACCTGGTCTTCCACGGGGGCTCCGGCTCCAGCGCCCAGGAGATCTCCGACGCGGTGGACTACGGCGTGATCAAGATGAACATCGACACCGACACGCAGTACGCCTTCTCTCGCCCCGTGGTGGAACACATGTTCCGCAACTACGACGGCGTGCTGAAGATCGACGGCGACGTGGGCAACAAGAAGCAGTACGACCCCCGTGCCTGGGGCAAGGCTGCCGAGGCCGGCATGGCCGCCCGCATTGTGGAGGCTTGCGAGCAGCTGCGCTCGGCCGGCACCTCGATGGGCAAGTAGCCCGCGCGCTTCTCCGACGGCGGTCTCCCTCCAGTAGGGGGGCCGCCGTCTGGCGTGTCCGGGGGAGGGTGCCAATGATAGAAGTGGCGTCGACGTCGACATCGACGTTCAACCCACTTCCCTCTTGGGTCCCGAATGACCACGGTCCGAATGTCACGGAATGTTAACGGTTGCCCCCCCGGATGGCAGCGTTAACATCGACGCGCTAGTGTGGTGCTAACGTTAACAATCGCAAGGTCCTGGGAGCGACGGAAGCCCCCGGGGGTCACGAAGGAGTGCGTGTGGCGAAGCTGCTGGAACTCAAGAACGTGAGCAAGACGTTCCCCGGGGTCAAGGCGCTCCAGAACGTCCGGCTGGACCTCAACGCCGGTGAGGTGCTGGGGCTCTGCGGCGAGAACGGTGCCGGCAAGTCCACCCTGATGAAGATCCTCACCGGCATCTACACCCCTGACCCGGGAGCCGAGATCTGGTTGGGGGGCGAGCGGGTGGAGATCAGGGACGTCAACCACGCGCGTGACCGGGGGCTGTCGATCATCCACCAGGAACTGAACATGGTCAACGACCTGACCGTGGCGCAGAACATGTACCTGGGCCGTCCCGGCAGCCACAAGGGCGGCTACATCAGCGACAAGAAGCTGAACCAGCAAACCGCCGACCTGTTCGACCGGCTCGGGATGAGCATCAACCCCAAGACGCAGATGGGCGACCTCTCGGTGGCCCGCCAGCAGATGGTGGAGATCGCCCGGGCGCTCAGCTACGACTCCCGCATCCTGGTGATGGACGAGCCGACGGCGGCCCTGACCATCGCCGAGACCGATGCCCTCTTCGGCCTGATCCGCGACTTCGTCACCCCCGAGACCGGCCTGATCTACATCTCCCACCGGATGCCCGAGATCGAGGAGATCACCGACCGGGTCACCGTCTTGCGGGATGGGCAGTACATCGACACCGTGGTCACCGAGGATGTCGAGATGCGCGAGATCGTCTCTATGATGGTGGGTCGCGAGGTCTCCGCCGAGGCGAGGCCCCGCGTGCAGCCCGACTCCGACGAGGTGACGCTGAAGGTCGAAAACCTCAGCACCAAGCACCTGCTGCACAACATCAGCTTCGAGGTTCGCGCCGGTGAGATCTTCGGCCTGGCGGGGCTCATGGGTGCTGGCCGCACCGAACTGGCGCGCTGCATCTCGGGCGCCGACCCCCGCGACAGCGGCGAGATCTACGTCCACGGCAAGCGCGAGCCCATCCGCAGCGCGGCCGACGGCGTGCGGGCCGGGATCGGGTACCTGTCCGAGGACCGCAAACGCTATGGCCTGCTGCTGGACCAGGACGTCAAGTCCAACACCGTCATGGCCAACATGAAGGACTACGGGAAGCTGGGCTACATCCTCGACGGCAAGATCGAGGAGGTGGGCAAGGCCTACACCCAGACGCTGCGGATCCGCACACCAAGCGTGCACCAGCGCCTGAACAAGCTCTCCGGCGGCAACCAGCAAAAGGTGGTCATCGCCAAGTGGCTGGTGCGCAACTCCGACATCCTGATCTTCGACGAACCCACCCGCGGCATCGACGTCGGGGCCAAGGAGGAGATCTACAACCTGCTGGAGGACCTGAGCCGGCAGGGCAAGACCATCATCGTGATCAGCTCCGAGCTCCCCGAGGTACTGCGGATCTGTAACCGGATCGCCGTCATGGCGCACGGGCACATCACCGGCGTCCTCGACAACGCGGACGCCACTCAGGAAAACATCATGGAATTGGCCACCGTCGGGAAGGCCCAACTGGAAGGACAGACAGCGTGAGCGAGACCGTCGAAGCGCCGGCAATGAAGGAAGTGGACGAGGAGGCCCAGGAGCCGGAGAAGGGCAGGAGCCGTGTGGTCCAGGCCCTGGGGTCATCGCTCCAGCAGGTGCTGGTCTTCGTGGCCCTGATCGGCATCTGGATCTTCTTCGCGGTCTTCGCACCCAACTTCGCGCAGATCAACATTGCGGTGGACATCCTGGCGCAGGCGGCCTACATCGGCGTGATGGCGCTGGGCGCCACCTTCGTCATCGCCACCGCCGGCATCGACCTGTCAGTGGGGACCGGCATGTCCCTGGTGGCGGTGTGTGCGGGCATCTTCCTGGCCGCCCCGCCCTACATGAACCTGCCGCTGGCACTGGGACTGGTCCTGACCATCCTGGTGGGCGCCGCCATCGGGGTGGTCAACGGCTTCAACATCGCCTATCTGGGCTTGCCGCCGTTCATCGCCACCCTTGCCATGATGATGGCAGCCCGGGGCCTGGCCCTGGTGCTGTCCAACGTGCAGACCATCTCCATCGCCAACCCCGGCTACCGCGCGCTGGTGCAGGGCAACCTCCTGCCCTCCTTCCAGCTGGGCGACACCATGGTCAGGATCCCCAACTCGGTCCTGATCTTCCTGGGCCTGGCAGTGCTGGCCTCCATCCTGCTCAACAAGACGCTGCTGGGCCGCTACGCGCTGGCCGTCGGTTCCAACGAAGAGGCCACCCGGCTCTCCGGCGTCAACGTGAAGCTGTGGAAGCTGATGGTCTACGTGACCGCCGGCGTGTTCATGGCCATCGGCGCCATCCTGTACTCCGGCCGTTTCGGTTTCGTGCAGCCGGCCGAGGGCGTGGGCTTCGAGCTGCAGGTCATCGCGGCGGTCGTGATCGGCGGCACCTCCCTGTCGGGTGGCCGCGCCAACATCCTGGGCACCGTCGTGGGTGCCCTGATCATGCAGACCCTCACCAAGGGTCTCCAGATGATGGGCCTGAAGCAGGAATGGCAGCTGGTGGTCACCGGCGTGGTGGTCCTGCTCGCCGTGCTCGTCGACATTCTGCGCCGACGTCGCTCCGAAGCGGTGTAGGTGGCCCCACCCACAACTGAATAGTCAAGGACAACGTCCGCGAACCAGGGGGGATAGCCTCCCGACCAAATGAAAGGAAGACCGCGATGCGCAAAATGCGTTCCGCATTTGCAATGACGGCGGTGCTGGCCCTGGCCCTCACTGCATGTACCACCTCCGAGGACACCACGTCTCCGGATGTCGACCCCGTCGACACCGCCGTGGAGGAAACCACCGACGAAGCCACCCCCACCGACGAAGCCACCGACGAGGCCACTGACGAGGCCACGGACGAGGAGACCAACGGGGCAGAGGGCGACGTCCCCCAGGGCGACGGTGAAACCATCTACCTGGTCTCCAAGGGATTCCAGCACCGCTTCTGGCAGGCAGTGCGCGAAGGCGCCGAGCAGGCCGGTGAAGAGTTCAACTACACCATCGAGTTCGTCGGCCCCCAGGCCGAGACCCAGGTGACCGAGCAGCTCAACATGCTGCGCACCGCCATCGACTCCGACCCGGCCGCCATCGGTCTGGCAGCCCTGGACACCGGTGCAGCAGAGGATCTCCTCAACGAGATCGACGCTGCCGGCATCCCGCTGATCGCCTTCGACTCCGGCGTCGAGTCCGACATCCCGCTGACCACCGTGTCCACCGACAACTACGCGGCCGCTGAGGAAGCAGCCGCGCGGATGGTGGAACTCATTGGTGGTTCCGGCACCGTCGGCCTGGTCTGCCACGACCAGACCTCGCAGACCGGTCAACAGCGCTGCAACGGTTTCGTGGAGTACATGGAGGCCAACGCCCCCGACGTGACCGTGCTCGAACCGCAGGTGGCGGGCGAGGTGGGCCTGGCGGCCAACGCCGCCCTGGCCATGATCCAGGCCAACCCCGACATGGTGGGCCTCTACGGGACCAACGAGGCAGCTGCCTCCGGTGCCGTCCAGGGTGCCATCGAGTCCGGAGACACCGAACTGGTTGTGGTGGGCTTCGACTCCGGCCAGACCCAGCTGAACGCCATCCGCGACGGCCAGCAGGCCGGCGCCGTCACCCAGGCCCCTGTGCTGATGGGCTACGAGACCGTCGTGGCCGCCATCCGCGCCATCCACGGCCAGGAACTGCCCGAGGTCATCGACTCCGGGTTCCAGTGGTACGACGCTTCCAACATGGATGATCCCGACGTCGCTCCCAACCTCTACGAGTGACAACCTGGTCCGCCCCCAGCACACAGTGCTGGGGGCGGACCGCACTCGTGCCCATCCCCCTGACGAAACTGAAAAGGTGATCAAGAAGTGACCGAGTATCCCAAGATCGGCATCCGTCCCATCATCGACGGGCGTCGTTTCGGAGTGCGTGAATCGCTGGAGGACCAGACGATGCGCATGGCCGAGGCCGTTGCCAAGCTGTATTCCGAAAACCTGAAGTACCCCGACGGCTCACCGGTGCAGGTGGTCATCGCCGACTCCACCATCGGACGGGTGCCGGAAGCCCAGGCCGCCGCGGCCAAGTTCAGGCGCGAGAACGTCGGCCTGACGCTGTCGGTGACGCCCTGCTGGTGCTACGGGTCCGAGACCATCGACATGGACCGCTCCATGCCGCACGCCATCTGGGGATTCAACGGCTCCGAACGCCCCGGCGCGGTCTACCTGGCCGCCGCCCTGGCCGGCCACGCACAGCTGGGCATCCCCGCCTTCGGCATCTACGGCGAGGAAGTCCAGGACGCCG
>CAZPSO010000199.1:0-4963 GCA_964588895.1 uncultured Tessaracoccus sp. | reverse complement strand
CGCCCGCCTTCTCGACGTGCAGGAACTCCTCAGCGACTCCGGGATCGGCCGCGAGATGCACGTCATCGTCGGGCAGGGCCAACTCGATGCCATCCTGCAGGCCACGCCCGAGTCGCGACGCGGCTTCATCGAGGAGGCCGCCGGTGTCCTGAAGCACCGCAAACGCAAGGAAAAGGCCCTCCGCAAGCTCGACGGCACCCGGGCCAACCTGGAGCGCCTCTCCGACCTGATCGGTGAGTTGCAACGCCAGCTCAAACCGCTCGGGCGCCAGGCGGAGACCGCGCGCAAGGCCGCCGTGATCCAGGCCGAACTGCGCGACGCCAAGGCCCGACTGCTCGCCGACGACCTCGCCGCCGCCCGTCAGGCGCTGGAGGCCGACCTGGCCGACGAGGAGGCCGCCGAGGCTGCCAGGGCGCGCGCCGAAGCCCGGCTTCGGGAGGCCACCACAGCCGAGGAGGAGGCCGAGCAGCGCCACAAGCTGGCCAGTGCTTCCTACGACGCGGCCCAGGAGGCCTGGTACGCCGTGGCTGGGGTGCGGGAACGCGTGACCACCACCGTGAGTGTCTCTGCCGAACGCATGCGCATGGGGCAGGCGCAGCCGCAACTGGACGTGGGCGGCCGCGACCCGGAGAAGCTTGAGAAGGAGGCGGCCGATATCCGCGCCCAGGAGGCGGACCTGGCGCAAAAGGTGGAACGCGCCCACGAGGCGCTGACCGACGCCACGCTGCGGCGCAACGGCGCTGAGAAGCAGCACCAGGTGGCGGAGCAGGAGTACGGCGAAGCGCTGCGGGCCGTCGCCGATCGACGGGAGGGGCTGGCCCGCCTGACGGGTCAGGTCAACTCGGTGGCCTCGCGGCTGGAGGCCTCGGACGAAGAAATCGGGAGGCTGCGACGTCGCTTGGCCGAGGCCAACGAACGCGCCGAGGAGGCAGCCCGCACCTACCACGCCACGGAAACCTCGCTGGCCGGCCTTGGCGCGCAGGAGTCCAACCTGGACGCCGACTACGAGTCGGCGGCCGCCGAAGCCCAGGCCCAGCAAACCGCGCTGGAAGAGTTGCGCGCGGTTGAGGCCAGACTGGTGCGGGAACGCGCGGCAGCGCAGGCGCGCGTCGAAGCGCTCAGGCTCGCCACCGAGCGCAAGGACGGGTCCGAGGACCTGATCGCAGGCGGCTTGGCCAGCGGCAGGCTCAGTGCGCTCCTCTCCATCGAGGGAGGGTGGGAAACCGCGGTGGCCGCAGCCCTGCAGGCTGCCGCCGAGGCTGTGGTGGCCGCCGATCTGCAGCACGGGGTGGACTCGTTGAAGCACCTCGCAGCCGCGAACCTGGGACGCGCCCCCATCGTCGTGGGCGGCGCCCCGACGGGGGACGTGGTCAGTGGCAGCCTGCTGGAGAAGGTGGAGTGCCCCGACGCGGTGCGCCCCGCGCTGGGCAGGTTGATCGGGCGGATCGTCGCCTGTGAAGACCTGGACCAGGCCCGCGCCGTCGTGGAGGCCCAGCCCGACCTGGGTGCAGTCACCCGGGGTGGCGACCTGGTGTCGGCCTGGCTGATGGTCGGGGGATCCACCGGGGCGCCGTCGCTGCTCGAGCTGGCCGCCCAGCTCACCGAGGCGGAGGAACTGGAAACGTCCAGGGGCCATGAACTCGACCGGCTCCGCTTCACCATGGCGGACACACAGGAGGCGCTGGCGCAGGCCAAGGCGGCCGAGGAGGAGGCGCTGGCCAGGCTCCACGCCTCCGACGCCGACCTCGCCGCCGTCGCGGACCAACTGGGACAGGCCAGGCAAACCCAGGGCGGCGCCCGACGCGAGTCCGAGCGGCTCACCGACGCCATCGAGGCCGCCACCACGGCACGCCGTGCCAATGAGGCGAACCTGGAGGAGCTCAAGCGACGCCTGGAGGCGGCCTCCGGCGATGAAGTGATCGAACCCGACCCCTCCGAGCGTGACCGATTGGCGCTTCAGGCCCGCCTCGCACGGCAGGCCGAGATGGATGCCAGGCTCGCGCTGCGCACGGCCGAGGAGCAGGCCAAGGCGCTGGCCGGGCGTGCCGAGGGCCTGCTGCGGGCGGCGCAGAACGAGCGCACCTCCCGCGCCCGGGCCAGGGCCCGCATGGAGCACCTCAAGCAGGAGGCGCAGGTGGCCGCCGCTGTCCACGACGCCGCGCTGCGAGTCTCTGAGCGGGTGGAGGAGGCCAGTCGGCGCGCCACCGTCGAACGCGACAGGGCGGATGAGGCCCGCCGAGACGCGGAGGCCGCCGTCACCACCAGCCGTCACGCCACCCGCGCGGCCAGCCAGGCACTCGAGGAGGTGGTGCGCAGCTCCCACAAGGACGAGATGGCGCGCATCGAGCACCGGATGCGCATCGAGCAACTCACCGAGCGGGCCCTCAGCGAACTGGGCATGGAGCCCGACCCGCTCGTGGGGGAGTACGGGCCACACCAGTTGGTGCCCGTCATCACCCGCGGGGACGGCACCGCCCTGGGCGAGGACGATCCCGTCCCGGATCCCGTGCCCTACGTCCGCGACGAGCAGGCGAAACGGCTCCGGATTGCGGAGCGCAACCTCCAGGTGCTCGGCCGCGTCAACCCCCTCGCCCTGGAGGAGTTCGACGCCATGAAGGCGCGACATGCGTTCCTCGCCGAACAACTCGACGACCTCAAGCGCACCCGAGAGGACCTGCTCGACATCATCGACCAGGTGGACCAGCGCGTCCGTGAGGTATTCGAGGCGGCCTACCACGACGTTGCGGAGACCTTCGAGGGGGTCTTCTCCCGCCTGTTCCCCGGCGGCGAGGGCAAACTGGTGCTCACCGAGCCGGGCAACTGGCTGACCACCGGCGTCGACGTGGAGGCCCGGCCGGCCGGCAAGCAGGTCAAGCGCCTGTCGCTGCTGTCGGGTGGCGAGCGGTCCCTGGTGGCGGTGGCCTTCCTGGTGAGCTTGTTCATCGCCCGCCCCAGCCCGTTCTACATCCTCGACGAGGTGGAAGCCGCGCTTGACGACGCCAACCTGGGGCGCTTGCTGGCCATCTACGAAGAGCTGCGCGAGAACTCCCAGTTGCTGATCATCACCCACCAGAAGCGGACCATGGAGATCGCCGACTCCCTCTACGGGGTCACGATGCGCGGCGACGGCATCTCCACCGTGGTCAGCCAACGCATCAAGGAATCCTGACGCGCGGCGCTGCGCGGGACCACGACTTCCGCGACGTAGACTTGGTGCTGGTCGAGCCAATGAGCCGGAGGTGGTTGTGGTGAGCGTGATCGCAGTTGTGGGGCTGGTCCTCACCATCGCACTGGCGTTGTTCGTCATGGCGGTGGTGGCCGTCTCGGCGGGTCGCTCGGAGGGCCCCGGCAACACCCGCTGGGAGCGCGTGGTCGATCAGACCAACAGGCACCTGAACGCCGAGGGCGAAGTGCCAAAATTCCTGGAGAGGCTGGACCAGCCGCGCCGCTGAAAATGCCGGGCTCGGTCTGCGATCGCTAGGATGACGGCGTGGATTGGTTTATCTGGACACTTCTGGCCATCTTGGGCATTGCGCTCGTCCTGGGCGCAGGCATCGCCTTCGCCGCCAGCAGGAGGAGGCAACTGCCGCCGTCCGAGCGCTCCGACCAGCTCGAAGGCCCCGACGGCGACCTCATCGAGCTCCGGCATGACGACGAGGACGTCGAGGAGGAGCGTGGTGCACCGACTGTCGAGTCGCCCACCATCGTCGCCCCGCCACCCGTCGCGGAACCGCCAGTCGTGGAGCCGGAGCCGGCCGTCGAGGTGCCCGAGGCGCCCAGCACCCGTATGGGACGGCTGCGCCGTCGCCTCGCCTCCAGCAACAACACGCTCGCCCGGGCGCTCGCGGACCTGCTGAGCGTCGATCGGATCGACGAGGACACCTGGGACGACTTCGAAGCCACCCTGATCGCCTCGGACCTGGGCGTTGGCCCCACCACCGAACTCGTCGACGCACTCCGCAAGCAGCTCAGCATCGAGGGCGCCTCCGACGGTGACATCGCACGGACCGCGTTGCGCAAGGAACTCCTGCGCCTGGTGGATCCGTCGCTCGACCGCAGCCTCAACCTGGACACTGCCGAGGGAGACCCTGCCGTCGTCATGGTGGTGGGCGTCAACGGCACCGGCAAGACCACCACCTGCGGCAAGCTGGCCCGGGTCCTGGTGGCCGACGGCCAGACCGTCCTGCTCGGTGCCGCGGACACGTTCCGAGCCGCCGCCGCCGAACAGCTGACCACCTGGGGCGAACGTGTCGGTGTGGAGACTGTGCGCGGCCCGGAGGGCGGCGACCCCGCCTCCGTTGCCTTCGACGCCGTCGACCGCGGAGTCCAGGCCGGCACCGACGTGGTGATCATCGACACGGCCGGCCGCCTCCACACCAAGGTGGGGTTGATGGACCAGCTCGGCAAGGTCAAGCGGGTGATCGAGAAGAAGTCGTCCGTGGACGAGGTGCTGCTGGTGCTGGACGCCACCACCGGCCAGAACGGACTCACGCAGGCGCGCATTTTCTCCGAAGTGGTCGACGTCACCGGTGTGGTGCTGACCAAGCTCGACGGCACCGCCAAGGGAGGCATCGTGGTACAGGTCCAGCGCGAACTGGGCGTTCCCGTCAAGTTGATCGGACTGGGAGAGGGCGTCGACGACCTGGCGCCGTTCGACCCGGAGGGCTTCGTCGCGGGGATCCTCGGCGAATGATGCGGCTGTATCCTTGGGAATCCACCGACCGAACGAGGGACCAGTAATTTGTTCGACACGCTGCAAGACCGCCTGGCCGACGTCTTCAAGGGCCTGCGCGCCAAGGGACGGCTGAGCGAAGCCGACATCGACCTGACCATGCGGGAGATCCGCATCGCGCTGCTCGAGGCGGACGTGAACCTCGGCGTCGTGAAGGCGTTCATCGCCGCGGTGAAGGAGCGGGCGCTGGGGGCCGAGGTCTCCAAGGCCCTGAACCCGTCGCAGCAGGTC
>CAZPSO010000198.1:0-5015 GCA_964588895.1 uncultured Tessaracoccus sp. | reverse complement strand
CCGCGGCACCGCGGTGGCCGCCTCCGAACTGGGGCAGATGGCTGGCGCGGACCGAGTGGAGGGCTGTCTCTTCGGTCATGGGGAACGCACCGGCAACGTCGACCTGGTCACCCTGGCGCTGAACCTGTACACCCAGGGGGTTGACCCGATGTTGGACTTCTCCGACATCGACCACGTACGCCGAACCGTCGAGTACTGCACCGGGTTGCCCGTGCCCGCTCGCCACCCTTATGCCGGGGACCTGGTCTACACGGCATTCTCGGGTTCGCACCAGGACGCCATCAAGAAGGGGCTGGAGCATCTGGAGGACGTGGCTGCCGAGCAGGGCAAGACCCTCCACGAGGTGGACTGGGAAGCACCGTACCTCCCGATCGACCCGCACGACGTGGGTCGCACCTACGAGGCCGTCATCCGCGTCAACTCGCAGTCCGGCAAGGGGGGCATGGCCTACCTGATGAAGTCCGAGGCCAGGATGAACCTGCCGCGGCGCCTGCAGATGGAGTTCAGCCGCATCGTGCAGCAGCACACCGACACCGAGGGGGGCGAGGTCAGTGCAAAGCAGATCGTGGAACTGTTCAACCAGGAGTACCTGCACGCCGACAAGTGGTCACTGGTCTCGGCCGGGACCACCTCCCAGAACGGCCACTTCAGCATCACCGCCACCATCGTCGGGCCCGACGGCGAGACGGAGGTCAAGGGTGAGGGCAACGGACCCGTCTCCGCGTTCGTCGACGCACTGGTGGCGGCCGGTGCCCGCGTGAAGGTCCTCGACTACGCCGAGCACGCCCTCGAATCCGGTGACGACGCCAAGGCCGCGGCCTACGTGGAGTGTGAGATCGGCGACGGGAACGAAGCCCGGGTGCTGTGGGGCGTCGGGGTGGATCCGAGCATCACCAGCGCCTCGATGAAGGCCATCCTGAGTGCCCTCAACCGGGCGGAGCTCGACTGAGTTCAGGCGGAGCCGAAGCGGCGGTCGCGGGCGGCGTACTGCTCGAGCGCGCCCCACAGGTCGCGGCGGTCGAAATCGGGCCACAACCGGTCCAGGAAGATCATCTCGGCGTAGGCGGACTGCCAGATCAGGAAGTTCGACGTGCGCTGCTCCCCGGAGGAGCGCAGGAACAGATCGACGTCCGGGATGTCGGGCTCGTCGAGGAACCGGGCGAACCTGTCCTCGGTGAGCCGGTCCGGGTCCAGCCTGCCAGCCTTGGCCTGTCGCGCGATCTCGCGGGCAGCGTCGACGATCTCGGCGCGACCGCCGTAGTTGACGCAGAACTGGAGCGTGAGCTTGTCGTTGTCCTTGCTCATCTGTTCGGCCACCTCGAGCTCCCGGATCACCGACTGCCACAGGCGGGGGCGGCGGCCGGCCCACCTGATGCGGACGCCCATGGAGTTCAGTTCGTCGCGTCGACGGTGAATCACGTCGCGGTTGAAGCCCATCAGCCAGCGCACTTCATCGGGCGAACGTTTCCAGTTCTCGGTGGAGAAGGCGTAGGCCGACAGGTACGGGACCCCGACCTCGAGTGCCCCGTGGATCACGTCCAGCAGGGATCCCTCGCCGCGGGCGTGCCCCTCGGTGCGCTTCAGGCCACGCTGCTTGGCCCACCGGCCGTTGCCGTCCATCACGATGGCCACGTGCCGGGGCAGGGCCTTGGCAGGCAGCGAAGGGGGTCTGGCCCCGGAAGGGTGGGGCGGCGGCGCGGCGTACGGCATGGGCACCAGCGTATCGCCGCGAGGCGTGTGCGCGGGGTCTCCTAGGATGGGGGCGTGCCAACCTACCGTGACGAAGCCATCGTGCTGCGCACGTGGGACCTGGGCGAGGCCGACCGCATCATCAGTCTGTTCACCCGCACCCGTGGGAAAGTGCGTGCGGTGGCGCGGGGGGTGCGGCGCACCTCCAGCAAGTTCGGGTCCCGCGTGGAGCCCTTCAGCCACATCGACGTGCAGCTCGCGGAGGGTCGCGGCTCACTGGACGTGATCACCCAGAGCGAGCTGCTGCACGAACCGCTGCTCGGGCTTGACTACAACCGATTCACGGCGGCCGAGGTGCTGGTGGAGGCTGCTGAGCGGCTGGTGCCCGAGGACCGGACCCCCGCCACGTCCCAGTACCGGCTGCTCCTGGGAGCGGTGGTGGCGCTGGCCCGACCGGGGATGCCCATGCTGGGGGTGGTGGATTCCTACCTCCTGCGGGCTTTCGCCATCGATGGCCAGGCAGTGGTCCTCACCGAGTGCGCCAGTTGCGGCGGCTCCGGGGCGGACTGGTTTGCGCCCCAGCGCGGAGGCGCCGTCTGCGCGAGGTGTCGACCGCCATCGTCGGCTGGACTCGACAGCGCCACCCGAAACCACCTGACCGCACTGGTGGTGGGGGACTGGGAAACGGTGCGGCACGCCGAGCACCGGCTGGCCCTGCGCTGCCACGGGCTGACGGTGGCCTACGCCACGTGGTTCCTGGAGCGCGAGTTGCGATCGCTGGACTTCCTGAATCTCTCCGCAGGCTGATCCGGCGCAGCGGTGGGCTGCGAGCTGCGGCGCGGCGACAGATGGCTAGGCTGAGGGGGTGTTCGATCCACTCAGGATGCTGCCGGACGGCACCATCAAACAGGTCAGCCCCTTCAACGGCACACAGGTCTGGACCGTGCCGGGCAGGGCGTTTCGGCCCTACACCAGCCGGGATGCGGCTGACGAGGCCATCGACACGAACGCTCACGGCAGGCACTGTTCCTTCTGCGAGCAGCGCTACCTCGACTCGCCTCCCGAGCGCACGCGTTTGGTGGGGGAGCGCCTCCGGCCACTACATCGTGTGGCCGCCGGTGACTTGGGAGCCAGCGTCGCAGCCTTCCGGCGGGTGGCCAACCTCTTCCCCATCCTTCCCCTGGCCTACTGGCACGCCAACCACGGGTTCCGGTTGCCCGATCAGGCCCAAGCGTGGCGGACGGACTACCTGTCGGACCAGGCGGGCGCCGGGCATCTGCTGGCGCTGGCGGAGCGGATGTACGCAGCCGCCGGATTCTCCCCGGAGGAGTTCGAGGCCGTGGGAGCCGACGAACAGCTCTCCATCTGCGACACGTTCTTCGCCTCCTCCCACGACCTCGTGATCGCCCGTCGGCACTTCGTCGACGGCGCCTCCCGCTCCTCGCAACTGGCGGGCTCGGGGGAGCACACACCGGCCGAGCACGCCGCCTACCTGCGTCTCACGGTCGAGACAGCCGGCGACCTCCTGCAGGTGATTCCGATGGCCCGCTACGTCACCATCTTCCAGAACTGGCTGCGCCCCGCCGGGGCCTCGTTCGACCACCTCCACAAGCAGCTGGCGGCCATCGACCAGATCCCCGTCCAGGTGCAGCGGGAGCTCGAACGTCAGCGTGAAGTGCCGGACCTCTACCAGCGGTTCGGCGTCGACTTCGCACAGTCCCGGGGGTTGGTCGTGGCGAGCAACGACCACGCCGTCGCGTTCGCCGGCTACGGGCACCGGTACCCGAGTCTGGAGGTGCACTCGCTGAGTTCGCAGGGGCGCCCCTGGGAACTGGACGAGGCGGAACTGAAAGGCTTGTCAGACCTGGTCCACGCCATGCACGTGGCCACCGGCAGCACCACCCCCACCAACGAGGAGTGGCACTACCAGCCACCCCGCATCTCCATCCCCTCACCGGTGCGCGTGGTGCTCAAGTGGCGCAGCAACACCCTGGCCGGCTTCGAGGGTGCCACGAAGATCTACCTGACCACCCTGAGCCCATGGGCCCTGCGGGACCGTGCCCTGGAGGCACTCGAAGCCGACCGCGAGCGTCTCGGCGATGTGACCCTCCACCGCTGAGCCGGGTCACGAGCAGTCGCTGCACTCCCCGAAGATTTCCAGTTCGTGACCCGCGTTGGTGAACCCGTAACGGGAGGCCACCTCGTCGGCCCAGGCCTCGACCGCGTCGGCGGCGATCTCGACTGTGCGTCCGCAATCCCGGCACACCAGGTGGTGGTGGTGGCCCGCGGAGCAGCGGCGGTAAGCCGCTTCGCCATCGGGGTGGCGGATCAGGTCGAGCTCCCCGGACTCGCTGAGAGCCTGCACGGCGCGGTACACGGTGGCCAGTCCCACGGTGTCCCCATCACGCCGCAGGGACTCGTGGATCTGGGCGACGGTCATGAACTCCCGGGTCTCGTCCAGCAGGGCGCTGACGGCCCGGCGCTGCCATGTGGTGCGGGGCCGGCTAGTGCTCGTCATAGTGGTCTCCATGGCGATAGTGGCGGTGGCCGTCGTGGACGTAATCGATGTGGTCACCGTGCTGGATCATGGTGTGTGATGCCGGGTCATGCCGGTCGTCGTGGGGCTCGGCCTCCTCGTGCTCGTGTTGGCCGTGGTCCTCGATATAGGGGATGAACTGCCGACGGCGGTTCAGTGGGCCGGAAACGATGGCCGCCAGTCCCAGCAACACGATGGAGCTGACCACGATCGTGGCCCCCAGGGCGCTCTCGAGGTAGAGGGATCCGGCTGTTCCCACCAGGGCGGAGAGCACGCCGATCCCCATGGCGCCGTAGAAGGCAGCCTTGAACCCGACGAACAGTTGCTGCGAGGCGGCCACGGGGATCACCATCAACGCGCTGATCAGGAGCAGCCCGACGGTGCGCATCGAGATGGCGACGGCCAGCGCAGCCACCACCACGATGAGCAGGTTCAGCCACCGGACGTTGAGCCCGACGACGTGGGCGAAGTCCTCATCCGCGCTGACGGCGAACAGCCGAGGCGCCAAGCCGATGGTCACGACCAGCAGGAGGACGCCCAGGATCCCGATCACCCACAGGTCGGTGGTGCTCACCGATGTCAGCGATCCGAAGAGGAAGGCGCTCAGTGCGGAGGCGCCCTGCCCGGCCATGCCGGCCATCATCACGCCAGCGGCCAGGCCGCCGTAGAAGAGGATCGCGAGGCCGAGGTCGCCACTGGTCTTGCCGCTTTGGCGCAGCAGTTCCACCACCACCGCACCCACCACGCAGGTGATCACGGCAACCGGCAGAGGGGCGGTGCCGGTGAGGAA
>CAZPSO010000197.1:0-5039 GCA_964588895.1 uncultured Tessaracoccus sp. | reverse complement strand
CCGGGCCAGCAACGTGTCACGGGTGATGCCGGCGTTGGCCACCAGCACCTCCACGGCCCCGAGTTCCTCCTCCACCGTGCTGAAGGCGGCGTCGACCTGGCTGGCGTCGGTGATGTCGCACTGGACGCCCAGCACGCCATCGGGCACCTCGCCGGATCGATACGTGGCGGCCACCTTGTACCCCGCGTCACGGAAGCCCTCCGCGATGATCCGCCCGATTCCACGGCTGCCACCACTGACCAACACAACTCGTATCCGATTCACGTGGTTCACCCTACCGCCGGGACCTCCTATGCTGGAGGAATGCTCGCCAGTCGCCGACGCAAGGTCTCGACGCTGATCACCAGCGCCAAGCCGGGCCGTACGTTGGAGCTGGAGGAGCGCAACAAGCGCTACCTGATCACCATGACCGTCCGTATGGCACTGCTCGCGATGATCTTCGTGGTCCCGGGGTACTGGAAGGTGGTGTTCCTGGTGCTGGGCGCCATCATTCCCGTGTTCGCGGTTGTCCTGGCCAACCACTCCGACGAACCCGAGCGTCCCGAGCCCGACGGGGAGCCCGACGACACCCCGGCGCTACCGCCGGGCGAGGTCATCAGGGGCATGACGGAGGAAGAGCAACCGTGAAGAAGCTGATCATTCGCTGGGTTGCGTTGGCGCTGTTCCTGGTGGCACTGGCACTGGTGTTCATCCGGCTCGGCGATTGGCAGCTGGACCGGCTGGACCAGCGTCGCGACGCCAACGCACGCATGGAGCAGTTGCGCGTCCAGCCCGTGGTGGACCACCGCGAGGCGATGGGCGGCACAATCACCGGGAACCACGAGTGGCAGCGCGTCCGATTGACGGGCACCTACGAGCCTGGCCAGTACCAGGTGCGCTATCGCAACTACCAGGACAGCCCGGGTATCGAGGTGGTGGCCGTGATGAGCACCACGGAAGGCGACAGGGTGCTGGTCAACCGCGGTTTCATCCCCCGCCAGCCGGGGCAGCCGGACACGGAGATCCTTCCCGAGCCGCCGGAGGGCCAGGTGGAGGTCATCGGCTACCTCCGACGCTCCGAGGCCGGGGCCCCCAGTGCCACCACGCCCAACGAGTTCCGCGTGCGATTGATCAACACCGCCGCCATCGCGGACAGCCGTGGGCAACAGATACTCGACGGCTACGTGTCGCTGATCGAGTCCGTCCCCGGCAACGGCGACGAGACGATCGTCATGGTCCCGAGCCCACTGGATGAAGGCAACCACTACAGCTACGCGTTGCAGTGGTTCGCCTTCAGCGTCATCGCTGTGGTGGGCATCGTCGTGTTGGTGCGCGCAGACCTGAAGGACCACCGCAAGGCACAGCGACGGGCGGCGAGGCAGGCGGACCCGGCGCCAGCCACCTCCGATGCCTGAGACAGCCCTCGCCGCGGTGGCGGCGTGGTTGCGATGCCCATACTGCGCGGGGCCCATCGCGCTGCGTGACAGGAGCTTGGTGTGCCCCCAGCGTCACAGCTTCGACGTGGCGAAACAGGGCTACGTCAACCTGATGGGCCGGGCCGCCCCCCGCAACGCCGACACCGCCGTCATGGTCCAGGCCCGCGAACGGTTCCTGACCGGCGGGTGGTACCGCCCCATCGAGGAGGCCCTTGCTGAACGCTCCAACGGCGCGACGCGCGTGCTCGAGGTGGGCGCCGGCACGGGCCACTACCTTTCGCGATGCCTCGGTGCCGACGCATGGGGCCTGGCCACCGACGTCTCGGTCGCCGCCTGCCGACGGGCCGCCAGGGCGCATCCCCGGCAGGCCGCCGTGGTGGCCGACACCTGGGTGGGCCTCCCGCTGGCGGATTCTTCGGTGGAGGCCATCCTCTGCATTTTCGCGCCACGCAACCCGGCGGAGTTCCGACGCGTGCTCGCCCCCGGCGGGCGCGTCCTGGTGGTGGTCCCCACCCGGCAGCACCTGGCGGAGCTGCGCCGTCGCGAATCCCTGCTGGAGGTGGCCCAGGACAAGCCCGAAGGGCTGCGGCAGGCGTTTCAGGGCTGGCACCTGACCGGCGAGCAGCTGATCGAGGCAGATCTGGGGTTGGACGCAGGGGCCGCCACGGACCTGGTCCAGATGGGCCCCAACGCCTTCCATGGTTCGCGCACCGTGGAGGCCATCGACACCAGGCTGTCGGTCCGGCTGCTCGAGTTCGGCCAGGAGGCTGGCGAGCATCCGTCGACCTCCTAGAGGTCGAGGAACACCCGGAACTCCTCGCAGGTCTGCTCAGCCCGCTCCCGGGTGGGCATTTCGCAGAAGATGCGCAACAACGGTTCGGTTCCGGAGAAGCGCGCGATGATCCAGCCCTCATCGAAATAGACCTTGCAACCGTCGAGGTAGGAGACGTCGACGACGTTGGCCGTGAACTCGGGCAACTGCCTGTCCTCCATCAGGGTCGCCAGAATTTCGGGCTTGCGCTCCGGGTCGAAGGTGAAGTCGGTCTCGGCCATGTAGTGCGGATCGAACTGCCCGGTGATCTCGTCGTAGATCTCGCTCATGGGGCGGCCCACCACGGCGAGCATCTCCACCAGCAGGGCCGCGGCGTAGATGCCGTCCTTGCCCTGGATGTGCCCGCGGACGGTCAGGCCACCGGATGACTCGCCGCCGATGATGGCGTCGGTCTCCAACATCTTGGCCGAGATCCACTTGAAACCCACTGGCACCTCGTGTGCCTGCTGTCCGTAGAGTTCGGCCACGTCGTCGAGCAGGGAGGTGGTGGCGACGTTGCGCACCACCGGCCCCCGCCAGCCCTTGTACTCCAACAGGTAGTAATACAGGATCACCAGCAGCTGATTGGGGTGGAGGAAGTTGCCCTTGTCGTCTATCACGCCCAACCGGTCGGCGTCCCCGTCGGTGGCGATCCCCAAGGCGCAGTCGTTGTCCACCACGTAGCGCTTGAGGGTGTCCAGGCTGGCGCTGGTGGGCGAGGGCATTCGCCCGCCGAAGAGCGTGTCATGGCGGTCGTGGATGACGTCCACCTCGCACCGGGCGGTCAGGAGCAGGGTCTGCAGGGATGTACGGCTGACCCCGAACATCGGGTCGAGCGCAATCTTGAGGTTGGCGGTGCGGATGGCCTCCATGTCCACCTGGGCGATGATGGAGTCGATGTAGCCGTTGAACGGGTTGATGAGTTCGACCGCGCCTTGGTCCAGGGCCCTGCTCCATGGCAGCAACCCGATGGTCTCCTCGCCGGCGCCCTGGAGCTGCTTCATGCGGACCTCAACGTCCCGGGTGACGTCCTCGTCGGCGTCCTTGCCGCCGGCGGTGAAGACCTTGATCCCGTTGTAGAGGGCGGGGTTGTGGGAGGCGGTGATACCCATTCCATAGGGCAGGCCGCGATCTTTCACGGTCCACATGATCATGGGCGTGGGGGCCTGGGCCACCTTGATCACCTGGGTGACGACGCCTTCGCCGGCGAACACCTCGGCCGCCCAGCGGGCCGCCACGTCGGAGAGGAACCGCCGGTCGTAGCCGATCACGATGCCCTTGTCCTGCATGCCCTCGTCCTTGATTCGCCTGGCCAGCGCCCCGCACAGGAGACGGACGTTGGACTTGGTGAATTCATCGCCGATGATGGCCCGCCAGCCACCAGTTCCGAACCGAATGCGCGCCACGAGGTGCCTTCCCATCAAGTTGTGTCCGGATCCACACTAGCCACCGGCGCGATGGGCAACGCCTCCGCGCATCCCACATGAGCTGCCGGATTGCGCGGTTGTCAGCTGCCCGGCGCCCGGTCCTCCAGCGCCAGGGGATCGACGATGGTGATGTGGGGGCCTCGCACGCGCAGGACGCCTGCGTCGGTCAGCGACGCGAACCGGCGGCTGAGCGTCTCCGGTGAGGTCCCCAACAGCGACGCGAGCGTCTTCTTCGGCACGGGTAGCTTCACCACCATCTCCCCGTCGATGCGCCGGGCCGGGGCGTCGAGGAGGTATCCCGCCAGGCGCGACTCGACGTCGGCGCCGGTGACGCTGGTCAGGGACCGCTCAGCATCCTGTAGCCGGTGCGCGACGGTGGACAGCATGCCCTGCCCGATGGCCGGGTACTCGCGGATCAGTTCGGCCAGGTCCGCGTGGTCGAAACTGCAGATTTCCACCTTGGACATGGCGGTGGCGACGTTCTCCACCGGGTCACCGGTGATGAAGGCGATCTCCCCGTGGAAGTCGCCGGGGCCAAGAGTGCGCAGCACCTGTTCCTTGCCCGAGGAGAGCACCCTGGATACCTTCACCCTGCCCTTGTGCACCACCAGCAGGCGGGGGCTGGAGGTGCCGGGAATCTGCACCGCCTCACCGGCCGTGCGGCGGATCGGGCGTGCGTAGGAGGCCACCTCCCACTGCTCCTGCGCGCTCAGCTCCGTGAAGAGCGGGACCTTGCTGACGCAGGTGTCCGGGACGGGGGTCGACATGGTGCCTCCTGTTGCTGCTGTGCCCCATCAAACCACCAGCGCGGAAACGGTGGGGTCAGGCAAGCGAAACGAGTTCGGTGTAGTCGTCGCTCCACAGGTCCTCGTCACCGTCCGGGAGCAGGAGAACGCGGTCGGGTTCCAGGGCCGCCACCGCGCCCGGGTCGTGCGTGACGAGGATGACCGCGCCCGCGTAGGTCCTGATGGCGTTCAACACCTCGGCACGCGAAGCAGGATCGAGGTTGTTGGTGGGCTCGTCGAGCAGCAGCACGTTGGCGGCGGAGACCACCAGCATGGCCAACGCCAGCCGGGTCTTCTCCCCGCCCGAGAGGACGCGTGCGGGTTTTTCCACGTCGTCGCCGGAGAACAGGAAGGAGCCCAGCACCTTGCGAACCTGCACGTCGTCGAGGTTCGGCGAGGCGGACTTCATGTTCTCCAGTACACTCCGGGCGATGTCCAGAGTCTCGTGCTCCTGTGCGTAGTAGCCGAGTCTGGCCCCGTGGCCCAGGATGCGCTCGCCGGTGTCGGGGGTCTCCAGGCCGGCGAGGATGCGCAGCATCGTGGTCTTGCCTGCTCCGTTGAGTCCCAGGATCACCACCTTGGAGCCCTTGTCGATGGCCAG
>CAZPSO010000196.1:0-5045 GCA_964588895.1 uncultured Tessaracoccus sp. | reverse complement strand
GCCTGGATGATGAGCATCTGCTCCTCCATGGCGCGGATCCACTCCACCTCGCTGTGGGCGCCCCAGCCCTCGTCACGCAGGGCGAACGTCAGGGTCTCGGCGTAGCTCGGGTCCTCGGTGTTGACGATGAACTCCTGGTAGAGGAAGTTGCCGCGCTCGGGGGAGGCAGAGGCGGATTCCTGCATGGGCAACGTCTTGCCCGGCATCGCCTTCTGCAACGCCTTCACCAAGGCGTCCAGATCGGCGTAGATCATGGTGGATTCCATGCTCCAGACATCTTCGGGTTCCCAGAGCACACCGGCGGTGGGGACCGTGATGCGCTTGGCCGGCGTGTCCGGTGTCTCCGGCGGGGCGGGCCCGTCCATGGGCGGCATCGGCTCGAAGCCGCCGTCGGTGGCCGGGGTGAGCATCACCAGCGCCGTCATCCAGTCGATGTCCGCCGGCTCTCCGGTGCGCTCGTCCCAGAACATCTCGTTCATGCGCGCGCCGTAGACCAGCGACAGGGGCGCCCCGGGCGGGGGCGGTGCGCCGTCCGCGTAGACCACCTCCATCTCCTGCAACGCCTCGTTGGGCATGCCGGTGACCGGGAACCAGGTCTCGTACCGGCCCACCCGCAGGATGAACTCCGCGCTGTAGACCGGGTTGACGGAAATCACGCCCTCGCGGTGCGACAGGGCGTCAACCACCGCGTTGTCCATCTTCATCTGTCGCTCCCCGGGCTGGGTGGCCGGGGGCACGCCGTAGACGCGGACCTGCTTCAGCGTGCTGGTGTTGAACTGCTCCATCATGGCGCTGGACATCCCGAGGCCGAGCGAGAGCATGACCACCACGGCCATGGTGCCGATGACCACGCCCATCACCGTCAGCGACGTCCGGAACAGGCGCTGCCGCAGGCTGGAGAGGCTGGTGGCCAAGAGGTCAGTGAATCGCATGGATGCGCCTACTTCGGGTCGGCGGGGACCAGCGGATCACCGTCGAGCAGTGCCATGTCGTCGTCCAGGGTCTGCTTCGAGCGGCGACGGCGCCTGGCCCGGATGGTCAGTGCCAACACCACCAGGGACAGCAGGATGATGCCCCCGATGATCATCAGGCCGCCCATGTCGATGGCTGGCTCGGGCTCGTAGAACTCCTCCTCGGGGAAGGGTTCCTCCTCCGGGAGCATCTCGGGTTCCACCATCAGCGCGAAGCTCTTCTCCACCGTGGTGGCCGTGCCTGCTGCGTCCTCCCACGAAATCGTCACCGTGGTCGGCTCGGTGGTTTCCTGCTCGGCCCGCACCAGCATGTCCACCGCCCCGGAGGCGCCGGGCTCGATGTTGCCGACGAAGACCTCCTGCCCCGTCACGGACTGGCCCTGGCTGACCCAGGCGCGCGTGTTGAACAGCTTGGTCTTGCCCATGTTGTTGACCGAGAACGACACTGACGCGTCTTGTCCCGTCATGATGAACTCGGGGATCACCTGGAACGAGGACGTGTCGGCGCGCGACTCCTGCTCGAAGACCACCGAGACCGTCTCCTGCGACTGCAACTGGTTGAAGTCGGAGTCCTCGTACTCCACCGTGAGGGTCATCTGGTAGGGGCGGGCCTCCACCGTCGGGAGCGAACGGAAGTCCATTTCCCGGCTCACCGAGGCCTCGGCGCCCATGGTGCGGATGAAGGTGGAGGAGCTGCCGCCCAGCGGCAGGAAGGCCCCATCCTCGCCACCGGAGACCGTGACCTTCAGGTTGTTGACCCGGGTGTTGGCCGACATGTTCCTCAGTGTGAAGCTCACCCGGAAGGCCTCACCCGCCCTGATGGTGGCGGGTTCCGTGGTGAAAGCCGTCAGCATCACGCGGGGTACGGACTTGCCCGTCTGGGGCAGGGGCGCCTCGCCCCCGGGGACTCCCGGCTGCCCGATGGGTCCTGGGGAACCATCGCCGGAGCCTGGGGAACCTTCGCCGGAACCAGGGGAGCCTTCGCCGGACCCCGGGATCTCGGTTCCATCGCCACGGTTCATGTTGAAGGGAGCCTGGGGCGACGCGTGGGCCGTCAGGGAGAAGAGCAGCAGCAGGGCGCTCACCAGGAGCGCCATCAGGGGAAGGACGCCTCGCAGCAGTTTCATGTTGTCACTTTCCGGGGACTGTGGTCGACGTGGGAGATGTCAGTGATGCGTCCATCGCCGATGGAGACGATGGTGTCCGCGAACTGGGCCAGGTGGTGGTCGTGGGTGACCATGATCCACGTCTGGTTGAACCGCTGGATCACCGAACGAAACAGCATGAGGGTGGCCTCGGCCGTCTTCGAGTCCAGGTTGCCGGTGGGTTCGTCGGCGAACACCAGTTGGGGTCCGGCTGCCATGGCACGGGCAATGCCGACGCGTTGTTGCTGGCCACCCGAGAGCTGGTTGGGCTTGTGGTGCAGGTGGGCGCCAAGACCCAGTTGCACCAACACCCGCCGGGCCCGCTCCTGACGCCGGCGTCGCCCGATGCCGCGGAACGACAGCGGAAGGGCGACGTTTTGAAGGGCGGTCAACGAGTTCAGGAGGTTGAACGACTGGAAGATGAAGCCCACCTGATCGCGACGGTAGGTCACCAGCTGCTGCTGGGAGTAGGCGTGCAGCGGTGCTCCGGCGACGTGGATCTGACCGGCGGTGGGCTGCTCCAGGCCGCCCAGCATGTTGAGCAACGTCGACTTGCCCGAGCCGGACGTACCCACCACGGCCGTGAAGGTTCCCCGGTTGATACTGAGGTTGACCCGGTTGAGGGCCACCACCTTCGACGACCCCACCGTGTAGACCTTGCTGAGGTCGTTGGTGCGCACGAGTTCCTCTGCCACATCGCACTCCTTCCGCTGCTCAGATGGTAAGGCCGCAGCGCGCCCAGAAGCAGTACCTGGGGCGCAGACTCGCCGAGATCAAGACCCAGGTCCGATCACCCATGGCCACAGGTGCTACAGCTGGTCCTCCAGCGGATCGGCGGGGTCCCGGAACCAGGGTGGGTCTAGGCTTTCTGACCATGGCAGAAGTACGCCCCGCCACCCGTGGGGACCTCCCCGCGATCCGGGACATCTACAACGCCGCGGGGGTGGCCACCACAGCCACCTACGACCTCGAACCGGTGACCTTGGCCAACCGTGTGGCCTGGTTCGAGCGCCTGGGTGTGGCGGGGTGCCCGGTCCTGGTGCTGGCGGAGGGCGACGAGGTGATCGGGTACGCCGCGTACGCCCCGTTTCGCCCCCATGGGGGCTTCCGCCATACCGTCGAGCACTCCGTGTACCTGATGCCCGGACACGAGGGCAACGGCGGTGGAACGGCGCTCATGCTCGAACTCATCCGGCTCGCCGAGGCGGCGGGGGTGCACGTCATGCTGGGTGTGCTCGATGCCGACAACGAGACGTCGCGCCGCTTTCATCGCCGTCTGGGGTTCGAGGAGTCCGCGGTCCTCGCCCAGGTGGGCCGAAAGTTCGGACGCTGGCTCGACGTGGTCTTCATGGCCCGCACGTTCGACCAGCGCTGACTTCCGGCCGGGTGGGATTACACCCGCGGCAAACTGGGCGGTTCCAGACGGTCCACGATCTTGGTCAGCACCCTGCTGAACTCGCGGACCTCGTCCGGCGTCAAGGGGTCGAAGACCAGTTTGCGCACCTGGCCCACGTGCTCCGGGGCGGCGCGACGGATGAAGGCGCGACCCTCATCGGTGATGGATGCGATGTTGGTGCGACGGTCCTGCTCATGCCGGGCGCGGGTGACGAAACCATACTTCTCAAGCCTGGAGACCACGTGGGACAGTCGCGAGGGAGACATGTCGGACAGGCTGGCCAGCTCGGACATGGAGATCTGCTCGTCCGGCGCCATGGAGACCTGCGCCAGGACGAAGTAGTCGGACATGTTGATGCCGAAGGTGCGCTTCAACTGCTCGTCCAGGCGGGTCGGCAACCACTGGCCGACGGACCACAGGGCTAGCCAGGCTGCGGTCTCCTCCTCGTCCAGCCATACCGACTCATCGCTCATGGGAGGCAATCGTAACGCCCCGGACACGGGGGGGGGGAGCCTCTCGTCCGTGCCCACGGCCCGGTTCGTGGCGTGGCGAGGGCGGTGGATCGGTAGAGTTGCGGGCATGGCCGATGCAACGGCTGCTGAGCAGCCCAGGGACAGGCAGGTGCTCACCTGGCACGAGGTGGACCAAGCCACCGACGAGATCGCCCGCCAGGTGACCGGCTCCGGCTTCGCGCCCGCGATCATCATCGCCATCGCCCGCGGCGGCATGGTGCCGGCGGGTGTCCTGGCCTACAAACTCGGGATCAAACTGGCGGACACGATCAACGTCGAGTTCTACACGGACCAGGAACGCACCCGGCCGGACCCGGTCCTGCTGGCGCCCATGCTGGAGACCGAGGCGATCAGCAACCACAAGATCCTGGTGGTGGACGACGTGGCCGACACGGGACGCACGCTGGCCCTGGTGATGAAGCTGCTGCGAGGATTCGGGGCCGACGTGCGCAGCGCTGTCGTGTGCACCAAACCCGGCACCATCGTCGCTCCCGACTTCCGTTGGAAGACCACCGACGGGTGGATAGTCTTCCCATGGTCACCCAACGCACCGACAACCGCAGGAGACTGAGCATGGAGACACGCACGTACGACCCCGAGGACGACGGCGGCATCGGCAAGCTGGTGCGCGAGGCACTGGGGGAGTCGCATCGCCCGTTCGAGCCCGGCGACCCGGACCGCACGAAGAGCGCCGAACAAGTCGACGCGGAGACGGAGGCCGAGGAGGCCGAGTCCGCCGCGGATGACGAGGAGAACCCTTTCACGGCCGCCTGGCCGTCGTGGGAGGGCGTTGAGACCGACGAAGATCCCGACCTCGACGAGGGATCCCGCTGACCCAGGCGCCGCTCCACTGCGCCGGCGAGGAACCGGAGCAACTTTGGGCCACCTGCACACACGCATCCGGGCCTGAATAGAGTGGACACAAGAGCTGGCGTCAACCACTGCCACTGATCCGAAGAAGGAAAAACTGTGACTCTTGAATGGACTGACCTCGACACTCGCGCGGTGGACACCGCGCGCA
>CAZPSO010000195.1:0-5088 GCA_964588895.1 uncultured Tessaracoccus sp. | reverse complement strand
TGATGGGGACCACGGTGTCGTCGCTGGTGCTGAACAGGAACGTCGGCGGGGTCTGCGGGGTGACGTGGCTGGGGACGTCGATCAGTTCCTTGCCGACGGGCGGCCCGAACTCCTCCAGGGTGACCGGGTAGCCCACCACCAGCACGTCGGGCTTCTCGGCTGCGGCGGTAGCCAGGCTGGCTGCCAGGTGTCCGCCGGCGGAGAACCCCACCACCACCACCTTGGTGGGGTCGATGTGCAACTCCGACGCGTTCTCACGGATCCACGCCAACGCAGCTTTGGCGTCGTCGAACGCCTGCTCGAACGGCGATTCCGCGCCCACCGCGTAGCGCAACACGAACGCGTTGAAGCCTTCCGCCAGGTAGGCCAGCGCAACCGGCTCAGCCTCTCGGTCCGAGGTGACGAAGTAGCCGCCGCCGGGCAGCACCAGCACCGCTGGCCGGACGGCTGCGTTGGCGAGTTGCTCGCTGGGTTCCTGGACGTAGGCGGTCAACGGGGCGTCATGCCCGACGTTGCGCGTGAAGATCTTCATGGAGGTCATTATCCCGGGATACGCGGTGCAGTGGTGCGCGGGTGTCAACTCTGGCGTTGGGCGGGCGCGCGTTGCTTCGGATTCCCATTGGGCGGTGAGCGACCCGTCGGGCATTCCCGACCGCGCGCCGTACCATCGCAGGTCAGATCGACGCGGAGCCGACCACGGGCAGTGGTCGATAGTTCGAGCGGATGGTGGCCGCTGATCAGGCCAGCAGGCTCTCAATGGCCCGCGCTGCACCGGCAGGTCCAGGCGCGTCCTCGAAGGAGCGTCGAAGTCTGGTGAGCCCCGGTGCCGGGCCTGCGGCGAGGACGTCGTCGGCGATGCGGCGGATCGATTCGGGTGTGACCTCCCGTCTTGGCAGCACCCGGCCGGCTCCGAGTTCCTGCAAGCGGTAGGCGTTGAAGAATTGGTCGGCGCCCATGGGGGTGAACACGGCGGGGACGCCCGCCACCACGGTGTCGGTGGCGCTGCCGAACCCCCCGTGGGTGAAGCACAGGTCGGCCTCGCGCAGCACGTCGGTCTGCGGGACGAAGGGGCGCAGGATCACGTGCTCGGGGACCGGTCCGAACTGCGCGAGCGTGGACTCACGACCGGTGGTGATGACCACGAGGGTGTCGCTGTCCGCGAACGCATCGGCGATGGCCCGGAAGTATCCGGTCCAGCGGTTGAAGACGGTGCCGAGGGTGGCGTAGATCACCGGTCCCGGGTGGTCGCGGAGCCGGTCGAGCGGAAACTCGGGATCCGGCGCACCGATCGTGGGCGAGGGCCCGGCGAACAGGCACCGCTCGTCGAAGTCTTCGGCGAACGGTTGGTAGTAGCGGCTGGCCGGGGTGATGTTCAGTGCGCTCGACTGGGGTCGCAGCAGGTCCACCAGGTCACGTGCTGGAGCCCCGAGGACTGCGGCCCCGAGCACCCGAGCCGCCCACCGGCGCAGCCGCGGCGTGCGCAGGGCACGCCGCGCGGGGGCCGGCAGGGCATCGGCCAGGTGGTGCATGACACGATCGTTCTGGAAGAAGACAGGGGACAGGAACACGACGGGGCACGCCAGCTCGCGTTCCAGTTGCGGTACGGCCGGGTTGATGCCAGCCGCGACGACGACGTCATAGTCCGGCCCAAGCCGCCTGATGGAATCGTTCATGGCAGCGAACAGGCGGCGTCCCTGGCGAAGCAGCTGGCGAGGACCCGTGATGGGTTCGGGTGGGCCGAACGGGATCAGCCGTGAGCCGGTGCGGTTGACCTGATCCCGGAAGACCTCCCCTGTCAGGAAGTCCACGTCATGGCCCCCGGCAACCAGCGCCCTGGCGAACGGCATCGCCGGGTTGACCAGCCCGTACGCGGGCATCGAGGCCATCAGGATCCGAGCCATCGTCCAGCCTTTCATGGTGCTCGGTTCCAGTCTGGTATCCGGCTGGCTCCCCGGGGCCCGATGGTGGGAATTGCAGGCTGGAAAGAGTCAGCTGCGGCACCCGGACGGGGCACGGGGGTCCGAGATTGGTTTCCGCCGTCAGAGTGCCGAGAGGAACTCGCGCATCGCTGTCACCGTCTGCTCCTGGGCCTGTTCGCAGCTGATCTCCGCGACGCCGTCACCGCCCTGCGTGCCGTAGTCAACGAAGAACGCGAGTGCCTCCTCGATGGCAACGAAGTGCTGCCTGCCGGCAGTTGCGACCGGCTCGCCGCTACGTCGGCTGGCGTCGTCAACCCGTCGTTGCTGCCGGAGATGCTCCACACCGGCAGGTCCGCGCCAGACAGGTCCACGTGGGGGAAGGTGGCGGAGGCCCGCGCGAGGACACGGTAGTGCCCTCGCAGCCGCGGGCCACGATCCCTGGCCCGGGTACACGGGACATCGACAGAAAGAAAAATCGCGCCCCAAGGCGCGGCAGTGGTGGGCCTAGCTGGACTTGAACCAGCGACCTCATCCTTATCAGGGATGCGCTCTAACCGCCTGAGCTATAGGCCCGAGTACCGAAGAAGCACTTTACCGCACGCCGTCGAGAGAACACAAAACGATGGTGGCAGCTGTGGACAAGCGCGAGGATGTCCCCCCGAAGTCCAGTTATGCGCCCCAGTTGACGCACAACTTGCGTTCACCGCCGTAGCCAGGCGCCGACGACGCGGCCCTCGGCTCAGTCCTCGGCCAGGGTGACTTCCAGGCCGCCGATGATGGTGGCGGCCAGGTTGTAGAGGAAGGCGAACAGGGTGGCCACGGCCGTGATGATGACCACGTCGATGGCCGCGATCAGCGTGGCGAAACCGAGAACGCGCGAGGTGTTCAGGTAGGCCTCCAACTGGAACGGATTGTTCTCACCGTCGCCGAGCAGCACCGCCAGGAAGCTGTCCATCGACTCGAGTGCTCCGGAACCGGCCAGGACGGACCACAACACCGAGGCGATGACCACCATCATGATCCCGAACGCGATGGAGAACAGGAACGAGGTCTTCATCACCGACCAGGGATCGATCCTGGCCAGCCGCAGTCGCGCCTTGCGGGTTCGACGGGCACCCCGGGCGTAGTTCTTGTCCTTCCGCGGCGCCGAGCGCTGAGAGGCTGCCGCGGCACCCGTCGCCACACCCGCGCCGGCGGCCGAGGCCGCAGCCACCGGGGTGTTCGTGGGAGCGCTCACGGGGACCTCGATGGCGTCGTTGGCCATCCGCGATTGCCACGGGGCGGTGCTCTGCGTGGAGAACGCCTTGGCACTGGCCTCGCTGCGGGGATCCTCGGTGGGACTTGTGACGGGAGGGATCAGGTGGGTCTTGCTGTCCTCCTCACGCTTGGTCTGAGGGGACTCCCCGTCCTGGTCCGGCGCTCGGTTGGCCACCGCATCATTCGGAGGGGGGACCGCCGGCCCGGACTCGGCATGCGCCGGGGACTCGGCAGAGGCAGCACGGTTGGGCGTGGCCTGGGCATCAGGAGGGCTCGCCCGATGCGCCTGGTCCTGCTCCACCACACCAGCCGCCGCGGAGGACTGCGACGCGGGGGCCGCCGGGCTGCTGTGTTGCCGGGCCCCGGAGCCGCGCCCAGAGAAGTCGAGTCCGGGGGAACCGTCGGCTCCCGGCCAGCGCGGCGAGCTGTCACTCATCGCGTTCCTCCTCTGTCACATCGGCCCCTTCGGGGTCCGACTCGGCGTAATCGTCTTCGCCAACGATAACGTCTTCATCTGCGTTCTCGGCATCCTCCGTCTCAGGCAGATCGTCCGCCTCGGGGTAGAGCGCGATGGCCAGCACGCTGTCGTCACCGGAAACATTGACGAATTTCACGCCCATGGTGTCCCGTCCCTTGACCGGCACGCCCGCCACCAGCGAACGAGTGATCTGGCCCGACTGCTTGATGGCGATGACCTCGTCACCCTCCGAAACCAGCAGCCCGCCCACCAGGCGTCCACGGTCCTCGTTGAGGCGCATGGCCTTGATGCCCAGGCCGGCCCGTCCCTGCAGGCGGTACTGGTCGACGGACGTCCGCTTGGCGTAGCCCCCGTCGGTGACGGTGAACACGAACGAATCCGAGTAGTCCTCGGACGCGCGGAGCACCGCCATGCTGAGGAGTTCGTCACCGGCGCGGAACCGCATGCCGGTGACACCGGAGGTGGCGCGGCCCATGGGGCGCAACTGTTCGTCGTCGGCCTGGAACCTGATGGCCTGCCCCTTGCGGGAGATGAGCAGCACGTCGTCCTCGGGGGAACACAGCGACGCACCGATCAGCTCGTCGTCCTCGTCGCGGAAGTTGATGGCAATCAGACCGGCCTGGCGCGGGGAGTCGTAGGCCGACAGGGCCGTCTTCTTGACCAGGCCCTTCTTGGTGGCCAGCAGCAGGTTGGGCGCATCGTCGTAGGAGCGCAACGCCAACACTTGCGCGATCCGCTCGTCGGCCTGGAAGTTCATCAGCCCGGCGACGTGCCCGCCCTTCGCGTCACGACCCGCCTCCGGCAAATGCCACACCTTGGAGCGGTAGACGCGCCCGAAGTTGGTGAAGAACAGCAGCCACTCGTGAGCCCGGGCGGTGAACAGGTGCTGCACCTCGTCGTCGGCCCGGAGGCTGGCGCCGCGTACCCCCTTGCCGCCGCGCTTTTGCACGCGGTACTGGTCGGCCCTGGTGCGCTTGACGTAGCCACCGAGGGTGATGGTGACCACCATGTCCTCGTTGGGGATGAAGTCTTCGTTGCTGAAGTCGCCCTCATCGGCAACGATCTCGGTGCGGCGCTCGTCGCCGAACTTCTCGATGATCTCCGCCAGCTCGGTGGAAATGATCTGGCGCTGGCGCTCCTCCTTGGCCAGGATGTCCTTGAGGTCCTCGATGCGGAGCTCCAGCGCGGCCAGCTCATCGACGATCTTCTGGCGTTCCAGGGCGGCCAGACGACGCAACTGCATGTCGAGGATGGCGTTGGCCTGGAGCTGGTCGATGACCAACAGCTCCATCAGGCCCTCGCGCGCCGCGTCGGTGGTGGGCGAGCGGCGGATCAGCGCGATGACCTCGTCCAGCGCGTCGAGCGCCTTGACCAGGCCGCGGTAGATGTGGGCACGCTTTTCCGCGTCGTCCAGCTGGAACTGGGTGCGGCGAC
>CAZPSO010000194.1:0-5094 GCA_964588895.1 uncultured Tessaracoccus sp. | reverse complement strand
GATGACTGCCAGGTAGTTCTGTGATGCGCTCGCCATGACCTGCCCTACTCGTTGTTGGATGTGGACCTCCCCGTTCGAGAAGTCCACTCTTCGATGAAGGCTATGACCTGTCCGGCGTCAGCGTCCATCAGCGCCACCAGATACGCCGGAATCACCTCAAGTGCTACTTCAGGGTTGGTCCTTTTGTGCCTGCCGGCACCCACATTACCGAGTCGTCGGATACGTGGGTGCTGACACATCGTAGACGCTGGCCTCCACCTGCAGCAGCGCGCCGAGCACTTCGGCCTTCAGTTCCGACTGCTCCGCACTGCCCCAGACTACCTCGCGGTCGTCTTCCAGCTGGAGGGTGATGCTGTCGACGGCGTTCGCCGTGAGGCCGGTCACCTCCGGCAGCACGTCGGCCGGGATCCAGTGCACCACCGTGGCGACGTCGCGGAGCAACCGCTGACTGTCGTCGACGGTCTGGGCCAGCACCATCGAATCCGCCCGCTCGGGCGTGACGTGGAACCCGATGCCGTCGGCATCCACCCACTGGTAGCCATCGGCGACGACACGTTCGTAGGCCGGTTCCCGTTCGGTGATCTCGATGACCACCGTGTCCGGAAACTCCCGCGAGACCTCCGCCTCGGCCACCGGGGCCAGGTCGGCCACGCGGGCCCGGGCGCCGGAGACGTCGGCGGTGGCCAGCGGGCGCTCGAGGGCGATGCCGGCGGCGGCCTGGACGTCGTCGGCGCCCAGCAGTTGCGTGCCGTGCACCTCCACGTCGCGGACCACCAGCCACGGGGAGAAGTAGACGGCGTAGAGCGCGAAGCCCACCAGCAGGACCAGCACGGCCACGGCGGCCCCGAGCCTCATCCGGCGTCGGTTCTGTTGGCGCCGCCGCTCGTACTGGGCACGGGCGAAGGCACCCTTGGGGGCGCTGCGACTCACACTTGCCCGGCCTCTGGCCGCTGCGCCAGGAGGTCGGCGAGCAGCGGGCCGACGACGGTCACGTCGCCGCAGCCCAGGGTGATGACCAGGTCGCCCGGTAGGGCGATGCCGTCGAGTGCAGTGGGCAGGTCCCACTTGTCCTTGACGTAGACCACTTCCTCCGCACCGTGGCGCTTGGCCGCGTCCACCACCAGCTGGCCGGTGACTCCGGGAATGGGGTCTTCGCGGGCACCGTCCACATCGTTGATGACGGCGATGTCCGCCAGAGTCATCACTTCGCCGAACTCGTCGGCGAAGTCGACGGTGCGCGTGTAGAGGTGGGGCTGGAAGCAGGCGATCAGGCGCCCGGACAGCCCCGTGGCCTCGTTGCCCGCGGAGGTGGCCCGACGCGCCGCCGTCAGCGCCGCGCGGATCTCGGTGGGATGGTGGGCGTAGTCGTCGAAGACACGGATCCCGGCGGTGTCGGTGATCAGTTGGAAACGGCGCAGGGTGCCCTCGAAGCGGCCGAGCGCGTCGATGCACGTGTGGTGGTCGAGCCCGAGGATGCGGCCGACGGCGTAGGCGGCGGAGGCGTTGGCCAGGTTGTGGTTGCCGGGTACCTGCAGTTCGATGCGGCTGCTGTCATCCCCGAAGGTGAGGGTGGCTGCCACCCCGTTGCCCCAGGCCTCGACGTCGGTGATGCGCACGTCGGCTTCCGTGCCCTCGCCGTAGCGGATCACAGGCTGGGAGTCGGCCACCAGGTCGTCGGCCAGCGCGGCTGATCCGGGATCGTCGCTGTTGATCACCACGTGGCGGACGGCCGCGCGGGTGGCGAACGCGCGGAAGCCGTCGGCGTAGGCCTGAGGAGTGCCCCAGTTGACAAGGTGGTCCGCGCCGATGTTGGTGACGACGGCCACCTCGGTGGGGTACTGCAGGAAGGAGCCGTCGGATTCGTCGGCCTCCACCACGAAAGCGTCACCGGAGCCCACGGCGGAGCTGGTGCCGGTGGTGGACAGCGGACCGCCGATGACGTAGCTGGGATCCAGACCCGCCTCGTTCAGCAGGACGGCGGTCATGGCGGTGGTGGTGGTCTTGCCGTGCGTGCCGGCGATGGAGACCACGCGTTTGCCCCTCATCAGCGCGGCCAGGGCCGCGGAACGGTGCCAGATGCGCAGCCCCCGCCGACGTGCCTCCGCCAGTTCAACGTTGGTGGCGCGGATGGCCGAGGAGATCACCACCGTTTTCGCGTCGCCGACCTGTTCGGCCTTGTGTCCGACGTAGGTGGTGACCCCGACGCGTGTCAACGAGCGCAGCGCGGAGGAGTCCGATTGGTCGGAGCCGGTGGTGGGGATGCCCAGCTCCGCATACATTCGGGCGATACCGCTCATGCCGGAGCCGCCGGCGGCGATGAAGTGGATGGGTCCGGCATCCTGGGCAGGGATGACCTCGATGGGGTTGAGGAGCATCGGCGTTCAGACCTCTTTCTGGTGGGCGGCCGCGAGGGTCGCGCGGGCGAGGACGTCTGCGGCATCCGACGGGTACTGGCCCCTGGCCCTGTGCGACATCTCCCGCAGGCGTTCCGGATCCAGTATGCGCGACGTCACTTCGTCGACCAACCTGGCCCCGCTGAGCTCGGCATCGGGCAGCAGCACGCCTGCGCCGGCGGCCACCAGGCCGGCCGCGTTGCGTCCCTGTTCCCCGTTGCCCCAGGGCAGCGGGACGAAGATCACGGGCAGGCCGGAGACCGCGGTCTCCATGACCGTGGCAGCGCCGGCCCGGGCCACCATCAGGTCGGCGGCGGCGTAGGCCAGCGCCATGTCCTCCACGAATGCCACGGGCTGGTAGGAGACCCCGTCGACGTGTCTGGCCACGTGCTCGGGGGTCATGTTCTTCGGCCCCAGGACGTGCAGGACCTGCACGCCGGCACGCAGGAGGTCGTCGACGGCATCGGCCAGGGCCAGGTTGATGCTGCGGGCCCCCTGGGATCCGCCGCTGACCAGCAGCGTGGGGGCATTAGCTGCCAGCCCGAACGTGGCGCGCGCTTCCGCCGGGGAGCTCTCGGGGTGGGTGATGGCGTGCGCGATCGGCATGCCGACGGGCTCGCCGGCCATCGGGGTCTCCGGGAAGGTGATGGCGACGAACTTCGCGAACCGGGCTCCCACCTTGTTGGCGATGCCCGGGATCCGGTTGGCCTCGTGCACCACGACGGGGATGCCCAGCGACCGTGCTGCCAGGTAGGCCGGGATGGAGACGTAGCCACCGAAACCCACGAGGGCGTCCGCCCGGGCCTGCTTCAGGATCCGCCGGGACTCGCGGATGGACCGGGTCAGCCGCCATGGCAACCTGGCCAGGTCGAGGTTGGGGCGCCGGGGCATGGGGACGGGGGTGATCAGCTCCAGCCGCAGCCCGGCGGCGGGGATCACGCGGGTCTCCAGCCCCCTGGCGGTGCCGACGCAGACCAGCTCGACACCGGGCTCGATGCGCTGCAGCGCCTGGGCCGTGGCGATCAGGGGCGACGTGTGCCCGGCGGTCCCGCCGCCGGCCAGGACGATGCTGGTCATCGACCGACCGCCATCACCGACGTCATCCTGGGCCGGGAGGTGGGCTTGCGGGCGGCGAGGTACTTGCGTGCCTGCGGGGTGTCGCGGGCGCAGGAGAGCAGGATCCCGACGCCCAGCAGGCTGGCCATCAAGGCGGATCCCCCGGAGGAGACGAAGGGCAGGGGCACGCCGAGGACGGGCAGCATGTGCATGACCACCATGATGTTGATCAGTCCCTGGACGATGAACCACGTGGTGACACCGGCGGCGGCGATGCGGTTGAACATCTTGTCGGAACGCAGCGCCACCGACAGTCCGCTGCGGGCCAGCAGGGCGAACATGGCGATCACGAGCAGTACCCCGAACAGGCCGAGTTCCTCGCCCACCACGGCGAAGATGAAGTCGGTGTGGGCCGCATCCTTCAGACCTCCCCATTTCTGCTTGCCGGCGCCCAGGCCGGCCCCCCACCAGCCCCCGGAGGCCAGCGCGTAGACGGCGGCCATCGGCTGGGAGGACAGGTCGGGGTTCGACTGGGGGTCGAGGAACACCTGGATGCGGCTCATGCGGTTGCCGGAGCCGAACGCCAGGAAGAACACGAAGCCGGTGGCCACCAGGCCAAGGGGAACCAGGACGCGGAACGGGGCGCCCACGAAGTACAGCAGGGCCATGATCATCACGCCGATCACGATGCCGGTTCCCAGGTCACGGCCGGCCAGCACCAGGGCGGCCAGGAGCGCGGCTCCCGGGACGAAGGGGATGAAAAGCTGGAACGGTTCGTGGAGCCTGCCGCGCTTGGCGTGGTAGAGCGCGGCGGCCCAGATCACGAGCGCGAACTTGGAGAACTCGGAGGGCTGGAACGTGATCGGCCCCAGCTGGAGCCAGTTGGTGTTGCCGCCGTAGTGGTGCCCCAACGGGCTGAGGACCAACATCAGCAGGACGACGGCGACTCCCCAGCCGAACCATCCCATGGAACGCAGCAGTTGCGGCTTCATCCGCGAGACGATGAACCCGCCGATGACGCCGGCGGCGAGGAACAGCAGTTGGCGCACCACGTAGTAGTAGGGGGACTCCCCGGCGGCCTGGGCCAGCACGGAGGAGGCGGAGAGCACCATGAGGGAGCCGACGCCGCACAGGATGATCACCGGGAAGATGATCAGGTAGTAGTCGGCCAGGGGTGAGGAGGCCAGTCCTCGTACTGCGCCTTGCTTCGGCCGAGCCGGGGAAGTTGCGTCGGTCGTCATGGTGGGTCCTTGTCAAGTGTCCTTCGAGTGGTCCTGGGAGGCCAGGTGCCGGGTGAGGGCGTCGGCGAAACGGGAGCCACGGTCCTCGTAGCCCTCGAACATGTCGAGGCTGGCGCACCCCGGAGACAGCAAGACTGCGTCTCCCGGCTGTGCCAGCGAACTCGCCAGTGCCACCACCTGGTCCATCACCCCAGTGTGGTGTGGATCCAGCACGTGGACGGGGACGTTGGGCGCGTGTCGGGCAAGGGCGTCGGCCACCACCTGCCGGTCGACGCCGATGACGACGGCGGCCCGGATCCGCTCGGCATGGCGTGAGACCAGGTCGTCGAACGTGGTGCCCTTGGCCTGTCCGCCCGCGATCCACACGAAGCTCTCGAAGGCGTGCATGGCCGAGTTGGCGGCGT
>CAZPSO010000193.1:0-5115 GCA_964588895.1 uncultured Tessaracoccus sp. | reverse complement strand
CTGCGGGGTGGAGTCCTCGGGGTAGAGCACCTTGGAGATGTTCTCCGCGAAAGTCTGTGCACGCACCGCCTGGGCGTAGTCGCCGGCGTTGAAGATCTGCAGGTCGAAGGCCTGGGTGGCCTGGGCGCTCCAGAGCCGCAGCGTGTTGACGCGACCGTTGAGGTATCCCGGCACCATGTAGTTGTAGGGCACGCCCAGCACGTTCCAGGCCGGCACCCAGCGGCGCCGCTCCTGGCCCTGGTCGTCGGTGTAGGCCTCGGTGTGGCCGCCGAAGTTGACGGTCACGGACGACTCCGGGTGCGGGAACCCCCAGGGCGAACCCAGGGCCAGCCACGTATCGGGCTGCTCCACCTGGCGGCCGTCGACGAAGGTTTGCCGGAAGATGCCATATTCGTAGCGGATGCCGTAGCCGATGCAGGGCACGTTCATGGTGGCCAGCGAGTCGATGAAGCACGCAGCCAGACGTCCGAGGCCGCCGTTGCCGAGGCCGGGCTCAACCTCCTGGTTGCGCAGGGCGACCAGGTCGATGCCACACAGCTCGAGGCCTTGCTTGGCGATCTCGTTCAGGTCGGTCGACATCAGGGCGTTGCCCAGCTGTCGGCCCAGCAGGTATTCCGCAGACAGGTAACCGACGCTCTTGGCCTTCGCCTCCTTCGTCTTGCGGTTGGTCTCCAGCCACCGGGCCATGAGGTAGCTCTTGACCGTGGAGGCCAGCGCCAGATACTGGTCATTGATGCTGGAATCCGACAGCGTCACGCCCTGGTTGGTGTTGAGTTCGTGGAGGAACTCGCGCACGAATCCGTCGACGGAGTGGGCCGGGGAACTGACGGGCGCCGTGGCCAACGGATGTAGGGGGGTCGCCGCGCTTCCCTTGGACTCGTCGTGGGTCCGGGGGGATTCGTCCGCCTGGAGCGGGCGGATCGTTTTCACATTCTCTGCCATGGCCCCAGCCTAGGTCCGGAAGTTCTTCTCGTCACTTCGGTCCCCACTTAGTAGCCTGTGGGGCACGAACTGAAGGAGAAACATGGACCCGTCGCTGATCGTCCCCGATGACCAGGTCTGGGAGGCCATCCAGTCCGAGTGCTCGAAGGCGGCCGGTGGAGAACCGCTATTGGCCGGGTTCCTCTACAGCACGGTGTTGAGTCAGCCCGACCTCGAGTCGAGCCTCAGTCACATCCTGGCCGCCAAGCTGGACAACCCGATCCTTCCCGCCCTCGGTCTGCGCCGCATCATCCACGACGTGCTCAGCAGCAACGGGCACGTCATCGCCTCCGTGCTCGCGGATCTGCAGGCCGTGGTGCAACGCGACCCGGCCTGCCCCGGCTACGCCAACCCGTTGCTCTACTTCAAGGGCTTCCACGCCATCCAGGCCTACCGCGTCGCCCACCACTACTGGAACAACCACCGCAGGCCCTTGGCCCACTACCTCCAGTCCCGGATCTCCGAAGCGTTCGCCGTCGACATCCATCCCGGTGCCCGCATCGGCAAATCGATCATGTTCGACCACGCCACGAGCGTGGTGATAGGCGAGACGGCCGTGGTGGAGGACGAGTTCTCCATGCTGCACGAGGTGACCCTCGGCGGCTCCGGCAAGGAGGGCGGCGACCGCCACCCCAAGATCGGCCGAGGGGTGCTGATCGGAGCGGGCGCCAAGGTGTTGGGCAACATCAGCGTGGGGGAGGGGGCCAAGATCGGCGCCGGGTCGGTGGTGCTGAAGGACGTGCCGCCCCACACCACCGTGGCCGGTGTGCCCGCGCGGGTGGTCAACGTGCCGCCGTCGTCGCTGCCAGCCCACGACATGGACCAGACCTTCGGCGACCCGGACCCCTACTTCTACGCCATCTGAGCCCCCCACCAGCCAGTCGGTCGACAGTCGGCGGCGTCAGTATGCTCAGTCTGGGTCACTGAGCTCCAGAAGGGAAGATCTCGTTGGGGACGTTGAAGGGGCTGGTTGGCTCCATGTTGAAGGTGGGCACCATCGGATTCGGCGGCGGCTCGGCCCTGATTCCGGTGGTGGAGAAGGAAGTGGTACATCGGCGGGGCTACCTCGATGAGCGCACCTTCACGTCGCATACCGTGATCGCCAACATCACCCCGGGGGCCTTGCCGGTGAAGCTGGGGGCCCTGGCGGGTGCGCACACCGGGAGCGTAGCGGCGTCGGTGCTGGCCGCTCTGGCGGTGGCGCTGCCGGGGGCGTTCGCGACGGTGGCGCTGATCGCGGTGTTCTCACTGGTGGGTCCGACGGCGATCCGGTTCGTCGAGTTCGCAGCGGTCGGGATCGTGGCTTTCATCATCGTGTTGCTGGTGCACTACATCACGACGGTGATCATCCGGGCGCGTAACCGGGTGGTGGCGGTGGCCATCACCGTGGCGGCGTTCTTGGCCACCGGCGCCAACCAGTTGGTGGCGTTGGTGGGTGTGCTGGTGGGCCGGCAGTGGCAACCGGAGCTGCCGCGGCTGAGTGCGGTCGGTTTGGTGCTGGTGAGCCTGGGTGCCATCGCTGCGCTCAGCTTGTTCTCCCGGCCAACCGACGGCGGAGGTGCCAGTCTCCCGATGGCTGGCGGCAAGGGGAAGAACATGGCTTCGGCGGTGGCGTTCTCCGTCCTGGCGGTGGTGGCGCTGGCGGTTGGGTTTGCCCTGGGCAGCGGGCAGTTCATGTCCCTGGTGGGATTGTCCACTGTTTCTTCCTTCGGTGGGGGAGAGGCATACGTGGGTGTGGCCGACGGGTTCTTCGTGGCCCCCGGCCACGTCGATTCCCTGGAGTTCTATGGTCAGGTGGTTCCGGTGGCCAACGCCTTGCCGGGGCCCATCCTGGTGAAGGTGGCCTCGGCCCTGGGGTATTCCTTTGGTTTGGCCAACGGGGGGCCTGGCTTGGCGGTCGCGGTGGCGGGATTGGCGTTTGTGGTGTCGGTGGCGCTGTGCAGTGCGTTGGCGGTACTGGTGATGGCGGGTTATGGCAAGGCGTCGAAGTCGGCCTTCGTGCGCAACCTCAGCGTCCACATCCTTCCGGTGATCTGTGGTTTGTTGGTCACCACGAGCCTGTCGATGGTGCTGGCCAACGTTGACATCGGCCTGGCCGCGGGGGCCTCGCCGGTGGTGGTGGCCTGGGCCACCGTGGCCGGGGTGGTGCTCCTGTGGTGGTTGCAGCGCCGCTACCAGCTGCACGACCTGGTCCTGCTGGCGCTCGGGGGCGGGGTGTCCCTGGTGGTGCTCACACTCCTGACTTGAGCAACGCGGGGTGGAGGTTCGCCGGACAACGGCACTAGGATGTCGTTTACTTTGAGTAGAGGGATCAACTTCAGATCGTCCCGGTGGCCCTCCTCCTCCCCCCGCCAGAAAGGACCGCGCACCCGATGGGCAAGGCGTTCATTCCCTCCGTAGAGATTGACCGGGACTCCGACGAACCGCTGTACCAGCAGATCGCCCGGCCCTTGGAGGACTACATCCTTTCCGGCCAAGTGGCCGCGGGCTCGCTGATCGAGGACGAGGTGTCGATGGCCGCGCGTCTGTCCGTGGCCCGTCCCACGGCTCGACGTGCCATCCAGGAGTTGGTCAGCCGCGGATTGGTGACGCGTCGACGGGGGGTGGGTACGCGTGTGACTCCCCGACAGGTGCACAGGCCGTCACGGTTGAAGTCGCTGTCGGAGGAGCTGCAATCGGCGGGATACGAGCCGTCGACGCGTGTGCTGAGTTACGTGGTGGAGGAGGTCTCCTCCGAGGACGCCGAGACGCTGGGCCTGGCCGCCGGAGAGGGTGTCGTCCGGGTGGAGCGTCTCCGCCTGGCCGATGGCGAACCGGTTGCCCTGTTGCGCAACGTGATCCCGGCCGACATCGCCCCCTCCTGGAAGGAACTTGGTCAGGACAGCCTGTTCGACTGCCTCAAGGCCCGCGGCGCAGAGATGGCGGCCGCGCGGCAGGTCATCAACGCGCGGGGGGCGACGAAGGAGGAGGCCGAGATCCTGGGCGAACCCGAAGGCGCGCCCCTGCTGACCATGTCCCGGGTGGGTTCGGATCAGCATGGACGCGCCATCGAAGTCGGTGACCACGTCTACCGGCCGGGACTGTACTCCTTCGAGTTCTCCGTCTTCGCCGGTTGATGGCTCAGGTCAGTGCGTCGATCACCTCGTTGAAGGTGGGCGAGGGCCGCATCACCCCGTCGAGGGCGGCGGGGTCAGGGCGGTAGTAACCGCCGATGTCGGCGGAGCTGCCCTGTACGGCGATCAGCTCGTCGACGATCTGCTGCTCGCGTTCGGCCAGCTGCTGTGCCACCGGCTGGAACACGCTGGCGAGCTCCGCATCGTCGGTCTGACGGGCCAGCTCCTGGGCCCAGTAGAGGGCCAGGTAGTAGTGCGAGCCCCGGTTGTCGATGCCCCCCACACGGCGCGTGGGGGACTTGTCGTTCTCCAGGAACGTCCCGTTGGCGCGGTCCAGCGTCTCCGCCAGGACACGAGCCTTGGCATTGTCCTCGGCTGTGGCCAGGTGCTCGAACGAGGCGGCCACGGCGAGGAACTCACCCAGGGAATCCCAGCGCAGGTAGTTCTGCGACTGCAGCTGCTGGACGTGCTTGGGGGCGGAACCGCCGGCCCCGGTCTCGAACAGTCCGCCGCCTGCCATCAGCGGGACGATCGAGAGCATCTTGGCGCTGGTGCCCAACTCCAGGATCGGGAACAGGTCGGTCAGGTAGTCACGCAGGACGTTGCCGGTCACGGAGATGGTGTTCTCACCTTGACGGATCCGCTGCACCGTGTACCTCGTCGCGTCGACGGGGCCCTTGATCAGGATCTCGAGCCCGTCAGTGTCGCTCTCGGACAGGTACTGGTTCACCTTGGCGATGAGGTTGGCATCGTGGGCCCGATCCTCGTCCAGCCAAAAGACGGCCGGCCATCCGGTGGCGGTGGCGCGGGTGACGGCCAGCTTGACCCAGTCGCGAATGGGCGCGTCCTTGGTCTGGCAGGCACGCCAGATGTCTCCCGCGGCCACGTCGTGGCTCATCAGCACTTCGCCGGCAGCATTGAGCACCTCCACCCGGCCGTCGCTCTCGAGCTCGAAGGTCTTGTCGTGGCTGCCGTACTCCTCGGCCTTCTGGGCCATCAGGCCGACGTTGGGAACGGTGCC
>CAZPSO010000192.1:0-5148 GCA_964588895.1 uncultured Tessaracoccus sp. | reverse complement strand
GGGTGGGCGTGATGCCAGCGCGCTCGAACCTCTCGCGGAATGTGTCCCACTCGCGCCGGATATCGGGCTCTTCGTGGTTCGTGGTGAAGGGGTCGGTCGCGTCGTTGTGACGTAGAAGGCTCGTGGCCTGCTGGGATGGGTGTTGTCAAGACATCCCGAGCCAGGAGGACCACGAGCCGTGTTCGAGCCTACGGGCTCGCGGCGTGATGCTGCGAGCACGATCTTCAACCTGTCCGGGTACTGCGTGATCGATGCGGTCGACCTGCCCGATGGGGGCCGCCAGGTGCTGGTTGAGTCCATGGCGCCGCCGGGGTGTCCGTCGTGCGGGGTGGTCGCTGGGCGGGTGCACTCTCGGCGTCGGCAGCGGGTGCGGGACGTGCCGGTGGGTGCGGCGCCGATGGAGGTGGTCTGGCTCAAGCGGCGGTGGTTCTGCGATGAGCAGTCTTGCGCGCGGGGGACGTTCAGCGAATCCACTGTGGAGGTCCCGCCCAGGGCGCGGGCGACCACTCGGCTGCGCCAGTCGTTGGTTGAGGCGGTGGTGGTCTCTGGCCGGGCGGCGGCGGAGACCGCCCGGGCGTTCGCGGTGTCCTGGTGGACGGTCCAGGCGGCGCTGAGCGCGGTCGCGGTGCTGCTGGGCGAGGTCGACAAAGTCCCGGTGCGCCGGTTGGGGATCGATGAGCACCGGTACCGGTCGGTGAAGTTCTTCCGGCAGTCCGATGGGACCTGGCGGCGGTTCGAGCCGTGGATGACCACGTTCGTGGACCTGGACACCGGGCAGGTCCTGGGTGTGGTCGATGGGCGTGACAGCGCCGGGGTCGACCACTGGCTCACCGCGCGGGACCTGGCCTGGCGCGACCAGGTCGAGGTGGTGGCGATCGACCCGTCGGCGGCGTTCGGCAAGGCGCTGGTCGCCCACCTGCCCCACGCGGCGATCAGCGTGGACGCCTTCCACCTGGTCGCCCTGGCCAACGCCGCGGTGACCCAGGTCCGCCAGCGTCTGGTTCGGGAACGCCACCAACGTCGCGGGCGAGCCCTCGATCCGGCTTGGGCCAATCGGCGACTGCTGCTGCGCGGCGCCGACACCCTGTCCGAAGCCGGGTGGGCACGCCTGGAACACGTGCTGGGCACCGATGACCCGACCGATGAGCTCGGCGCCGCCTGGGGCATCAAGGAACAGGTCCGCCGGCTGCTGAAGACCTCCACCCTGGCCAGCGCCCACGAAGAGAAGATGCGCCTGGGCGCCTACGTGATAGCCGCGAACATGCCCGAGACCGACAAGCTCTGGGAGACGATCTGCACCTGGTGGCCCGCGATCGAGGTCCTCATCATCACCGGCGTCACCAACGCCCGCACCGAGGCCGCGAACACCGCCATCAAGAACATCAAGCGCACCGGGCGGGGCTTTCGCAACAGAAACAACTACCGCACCCGTATCCTGCTCACCAGCGCCGCGAAGAGCGCAGCGTGAACACCCTCCTCAACACGCCGGTTCACCACGAACCGCGAAGAGCCGCGTACCGGCCGCCCGCGTTCCACCCGGCCGCGTACTGCTCGAACGCGCGGATTGCCGCCTGGGAGGTCGCCCACCCGCGCTCGGCGCTGGCCGCGTCCGGGTGGGGACCCAGCCCGCCGTACCGGTGCGCACCACCCTCCCCGCCGTTGGAGACGGAGAACACCCGTCGGCCGTGGAGGGTGACGATCGCTTCGAAGCGCAGCGTTTCGTCACCGCCCGCCTCGCGCACGTTCGTCACGGCGTAGGCGCCTTAGGGCTGGGTGGTGGGGTCTGTAGTGGGCATAGCTGCACTCCACCGGCTACCACCGACAGCCGCGTCTAGACGTGGTGGCATACGCTCGGTGTCATGGCGATGCACGAGGTCCCCGACGAGCCGACCTGGAATGGGCGGACTCCACGAGGCCCGGTTACCCCGGACGAAGCGCTCGCCGTCCACCAGCGGTCATACGCCGTCGGCATCTCCCGTCGACGCCCGAAGCCCGACGGTGTGATCGAGGCACCCCCACCCTGGCCGACTGAGGTTCCGAGTTCGGGTGATCAGCGGCAAATGGCGGCTTTTCGGCTCGATCCCGAAGCGCTCGCGTACGCGCGGGCACGCGCAGCCCTCGAGGGCATGCCGCTCTCTACCGTCCTCGACCGCCTCCTCCGTGCCTGGGCTTCGTACCCGCCGGGGTGGTGGCCGACCGAGTGGGAGCAAATCGATGAGTGGGAGGACGCTGAGCTGCCCGGCGGGGTCCCCCCGTTGCCCCGCGCGTGGCGCGAGCGGATCGCTCAGCGACGCCAGCGCCGCCCGGACGCTGCTGACACCGCCGACGAGGGCGACGCGGAACTGCCGGAGTAGTTCGTGCGGGCGGCCATTACGAGTCGTGCGCTTCTAGAAGTTCCTCGACACTCGTCGCCGGCCGTAGGGCGACCGGCGCATCAGCCCACTCGTAGACCTCTACTCCTGTCCGAGGAAACCGGGGTGCGGTGCTCAGGTGGGAGAGAAGCTCTGCGATCACGGTGTCGTCGCCTTCGACGTCTAGCGCCTTGCCTCCGAGGTGAACGGTCACCCCGGCCGCAGCCGCGGTCTGAACGTCGGGGACGTAAAGAGTGCCGGCTGCGACCTCAGCTTCGCGCCCATGCGCGTGTTCCCACGTTGCTGCTGGCCACCGGGCCTGGGCGTGCATGGTCAACTGTGTCGGATCGAAGCCGAACTCCTCGTCGGATACGAACACGGAGATGGTCGCCACTCTCAGATCCTCCCGGGGTGCAAGACGACGATGCCGTCCACGCCGAGTGCGCGCATGCGTTCTTCGATGAAGGACGCTGCCTCGGCCGAGTTGGTGGTCATCTGAACGCTACCGTCCAGTCCGGCACTCACTGATACGTCATGAGCGCGCAAGATTGCCCGGTCCATCGATTGGGTAGCGGCTGCTCGCGCACCGGGATTCGGCAGGCTCTCAGGGTTGTTCCACGACGTCCCGGATTCCCGGACATGCTTCGCGTCGACGACTCTGGCCCCGTACTCAGCGCTGATGTCGTCCACCGACGCTGGGCGTTGGCTGTTGGGCATCCGAACCAGCCGCTCCGCCCCTGAGGTCACGTTGGCTTGGTATGCAGCCGCCTCGCCCGATGCCTTGATCGGACCTGCGGGGAGCGACTCTCTGAACGCAACAGCATCCGCGTACGTCGCCTCGTCAGCAGCGTGCAGTGTCCTGCCAAGCGCGGACTCCACGGGCTCTCCCCGGCTGAATGCCGACCAGTTGACAACACCCGCGTCCCGTGGGGTGTCACCGAACCACTGTCGTCGCTGCGCAATCCATACGGCTGGATCCTCTGCGAACTCCGTCACCACGCCGCGCACGCCGCGTCCGACGGCGGCGCCGGCGAAGTTGCCTGGTGCGAAGGTGAGGGCAACTCCGACGGTGTCGGCGGCGAACTGGCCGGGCGTGGCGGTGGTGAAGTAGTCGACGGCGGCCTGCTCGGGGTTGCGGGTGAACGCGGCGATGCCGTGGGACTTGTCCAGCGCCCAGGTGGCGACCCCGGCGACGCCGAAGGCCAGTGCTAGGGATCCGCCGGACAGCGCGATGAGGGCGGCGATACCGACGCCGATCGCGATCTGCTGGCCGGGACTCAGGTCGTGCCACCAGCTGCCAATGTTGTCCATGGCGCCGGCGAGCCATCCCGGCCTCCACAGGACGTACGGGCTGGTGCCGATGTCGGCCGCCACGGCCGGGGCGATCACGAGCGCGGCGATGAGCAGCAACCCGAGGGCTCCGCCTGCGAGCCAGCGGCGCCGACGTACGTGAACCGAGCCCGCCAGGGCTTCGTAGGTGACCTCCCGCACGGCTCGTTGCGCAGAACTGCTCGCGGCACCGCGGGCTATCGCTGCCCGCCGGGGCTCACCTTCGGCGCGGGCGTGGGCGGAGACCTGCTCGGCCAGGTCCCGCCCGGTGGTCCACACCAGAGCCCCGGCTGCGTACGTCAGCCGGCTCACGCTGGCTGCCATCCACGCCGGAGCGTTTGCGAGCGAGGCGGCGACCCGAGCGGTGGAACGGCCGACCCACCCAGGCAGTGGTCGGCCCGTCAGGTTCGCGCCGGGTTGCCGAGCCAGGCGGGCGGCATCGACGAGCAGGCACGCCGTGACCACGAGCCAGAACACCCATACCCGTCCTTGGCCGTTGCCCAGGGCTGACCAAGGCCAGCGCAGCCACCACGGCACCGTGGTCCACTCTGGATCCAGCCACCGAGGGGTGTCCGAGCGCAACGTGACCAGCCCATACCCCAGGTGGGCGTTCCATCCAGCGTGGTCCACCGCCGCGATCGCCAACGCTAGGACCGGGACGAGCACGGCCAGCGCGCGTACTGCACGTCGTCGTGATGCGGGGCGGTTCCTGGCGGAGTGCCAAACGACCACGGCCAGGCCGATGAGTCCGGCGGCGATCGCGGTCATAATCGCGTGCCCACCGAACGCTGCCCCGAGGTCCGCCCAGCGAGCCGGGACGGGCCATGCGCGGAACTGGGGCCAGTCCCCGGGGACCTGGCCGTGGTCCAGGTGGGCCCGCGCGATCACCGTCCCCAGGTTGTCGACGACCCACAGCGAGACCCGGCGGGCGGACTCCTCGACCACCAAGAACGCCGTTCCAGAGGCGATACCTAGCAGCACCCAGTCCATCGCCGCGAACCGGGCCACTCGCCGCGGCGCGGCCAACGCCACGACGACGACGGGCACGAGCTTGAGGGACTCCTCTGCGATCCCGGCGATCGCGATCGACGGCCCCGCGTTGCTCGGGTCCAGGCCCGCGATCACCGTGGTCGCCAACCGCAGCACCACCGCGAGGACGTAACCCCACCCCAGGGACGCGGCGTAGAACCGCAAATACCCCGACCACGTCAGCGTCTTCGTCCGAGCCAGGAAGAACCACGCCACCACAACCCAGAGCCCGCCGACGTAGGCGAGCAGACTGGACCGCAGCTCGGGCCACAGCATCCACAGCCCGAGCACCCACACGAGCGCAACCCAGATCCCGACCGCACGGACCCGCGCCCACCGACGTGCCAGGACGGGGCGGGCAGCCCACCACTCGGCACGGCGCTCCTCTGCTGGGCTGGTTGATCCAGGCGGCCGTGGGCAGCGTCGGCGGCTGGGGCTT
>CAZPSO010000191.1:0-5279 GCA_964588895.1 uncultured Tessaracoccus sp. | reverse complement strand
TCGTGCAGCGCCTGCTTGCCGATCCTGATGGGCGGATTGGACCAGATCTCGTCGTAGCGGGAAGCGGAAAACTTCTCGGGCGTGCCCACCTTCAGCCTGTCGGCAACCCCGGCGGTCTCGGCATTGAGCGCCGTCATTTCCAGGGCACGCCGGTTCACGTCGACGGCGTCCACCGTGACCTCCGGGGAACTGGCGGCCAGGGCCACCGCTATGGGTCCGAAGCCACAGCCGAGATCGAGGACGTGTCCGCGTGGCGGGGGATCGACGGTGCGCAGCAGTACCGCGGTCCCGGGGTCCAGGCGGGAGCCGGAGAAGACCCCGCTGGTGGTGGTGAAGCGGAAGTCCCGTCCGAAGATCGTGGCTTCGATCTCCCGCGTCCTGCCGTCAGGCCCGTCGTCGTTGGTGAAGTAGTGGCTCACGGCTCCTCCAGGGTTCGCACGGCCCGGGACTGGATCGCCCGTGCCGCCATGTCCTCATCGGCCGGGTAGCCGACCTCCTCCAGGGTCAGCCCCCGGGCCGGCATCACGGTGACATCCGGGTGGCGTCGGGAGCTGGCGGCCACCTCCTCCAACCAGGCCAGGCTGCGTCGGCCCCCTGCCACGGCGCTCAGTGCCCCCACCAGGGAGCGGACCATCGAGTGACAGAAGGCGTCGGAGACCAGGTGGACGCTCACGACCCCCGGGGCGGTGCGCTGGACGCGGAGTTCCCTCAGGTCGCGGATCGTGGTGGCGCCCGCGCGCGGTTTGCAGAAGGGGGCGAAGTCGCGCAATCCCGTCAGCATGGTGGCGGCGGCGTTCATCACCTCGACGTCCAGGGGGAATCTGGACCGGGCGTGGGTACGGCGCAGCAGGGGGTCGGGCCACTGGTCGGCGATGCGGTAGCAGTAGCGGCGCCACGTGGCCGAGAAACGGGCGTCGAAACCCTCCGGGGCGGGGCGGACCCGGTACACCGCGATGTCCTCGGGCAGGACCTTGGCGAGCCGGTGCTGCAGCATCCCTGCCAGGTCCGCGTCACCAAAGTCGAAGTGGCACACCTGTGCCCGGGCGTGGACGCCGGCATCGGTGCGTCCCGCGACGGTGAGGTCGACGCGGCCATCGGTGCGCAGGAGTCTCGGCAGCCACTCCTCGAGCACCCCCTGGACCGTGCGCAGCCCGGGCTGCAGGGCCCAGCCGTGGAACTCGGTGCCGTCGTAGGCCAGGTCCATGCGCCAGCGCATCAGGCGCCCCTGCGGTAGGTGAGCTCGTACACGCTGCGCCCGGCGTCCAGACCACGCTGCTCGTACTTGGTGACGGGCCGCGTCTGGGGCCGCGGGGCCCAACCGTCATGGACGTTGACCAGGCCAGGGTGGGGATCGAGGACCTCCCGCTGCCAGGCGGCGTAGTCCTCCCAGTCGGTGGCCAATCGCCACAGGCCGCCCACCGCGAGGCGGGAGGCGACGACGTCGGCAAATGCCGTGCTCACCAGACGCCGCTTGTGGTGGCGTGCCTTGTGCCAGGGATCCGCGAAGAACGTCCACAGCTCCGCGACGCTCTGGGTCCCGAACAGCCGCTCCAGGCCCTGCTGCCCGTCGGCCAGGATGATGCGCACGTTGTTGAGGTTCTCACGGCCCAGGCGTCCCAGCGTGGAGGCCACCGCCGGCTGGAACACCTCGAACGCCACGAAGTTGTCCTGGGGCCGTGCTGCAGCCATCGGCACCAGCGAATCCCCCGCGCCCGATCCGATCTCCACCACCAACGGGGCGGTGCGGCCGAATTCATCGGCCCAGGAGATGGGGGTGTCCCGGGCCACGGTGGTGCTGCGATCCTGCCGTGGGACGTCCACGACATAGCGGTCGTAGAAGCGCTCCCATGCCTTGGCCTGGGACTGGTTCATCCGCGTGCTCCGGCGCACGAAGCTCACGATGTCTCGGTGGGGACGATCAACCTGCACCGCGCCAGCCTACCGAGGGCGGCCTAGACTGGGAGGAGGATTACCCGGGAGGACTACATGCGCTTCATTCTCAACGTCATCTGGCTGCTCTTCGGCGGATTCTGGTTGGCGATCGGTTACGTGGTGGCAGGCATCCTGGCCTGCCTGCTGGTGGTGACCATCCCCGTCGGAATCGCCTCGTTCCGCATGGCCCGCTACGTGCTGTGGCCGTTCGGCAAGGCCGTGGTGCCCTCCGGGGGCAGCGCGGTGGTCTCCGGGGTGGCCAATGTGGTCTGGTTCGTCATCGCCGGATGGTGGCTGGCACTGCTGCACATCGCCACCGCCATCACGCAGTCGCTGACCATCATCGGTCTGCTCAATGCTGTCGTCGGCCTGAAGATGATCCCTGTGACCTGCTTCCCCTTCGGCAAGCGGATCGTGGACCGCGACTCGCTGTGGCCGGGTCAACGGCCGCTGCACTCGATCTGAGCCGACGCGGACACGTCCTGCTCGCGTCTTACTTGCGGGGCGGCCACAGGTCCTCCGGCATCACGTCGTAGCAGTCGAACTGGCGCGTGAAGGTGCCGGATCCCTGTGCCAGGCCGCGCAGGTCCACCGGGTAGCGCACCAGCTCCAGCTGGGGCACCAGGGCATGGATGATGGCCTTGCCGTGTTCGTCCATGTCGCTGCCCTGGACCTGGGCCCGGCGGGCCGACAGGTCGGTCAGCACGGCGCCCAGGTGCTGGTTGTCCACGCGCACCTCCACCTTGTCCATCGGCTCCAGGAGGCCAACCCTGCCCCGCCCGGCAGCGTCGCGCAGTGCCATCTGCCCTGCCACCTGGAAGGACATGTCGGAGGAATCCACCGAGTGCGACTTCCCGTCGTGCAGCGTGACGCGCACGTCGACCATGGGTTTGCCGAAGGTGGTGCCCGAGGCCAGCTGCTGTTCGACACCCTTCTGGACGGAACCGATGTAGGCCCGGGGCACGGCGCCTCCCACCACCTTGTCGACGAACTCGAAGCCCCCGCCGCGGGGGAGGGGTTCCACGGTGATTTCGCAGATGCCGTACTGGCCGTGGCCCCCCGACTGCTTGACGTTGCGGCCCAGGCCCTCCGCCGGCGCCAGGAACGTCTCGCGCAGGGCCACGCGCACGTCCTCTTCCTCCAGGGTGAGCCCGAACCGCTCGGCGAGCCGGGCGAGCAGGAGATCCTTGTGGCTCTGACCCATGACCCACAAGAGTTGTTGCTCGGTTTCCGCGTTGCGCTCCAAACGCACCGTGGAGTCCTCCATGGCCAGGCGGTGGAGGGCGCTCGCCAACTTGTCCTCGTCGGAACGCGACGTGGCGCGCACGGCGACGGGCAACAGGGGGGCCGGCAGCACCCAAGGTTCGATCACCGCCGGCCGCTCCACCGAGGACAGGGTGTCGGCGGTCTCAGCGTGCTCCAGACGGGTGACGAACACGATCTCGCCCGCGATGGCCCGGGATTTCTGCACGGCCTGCTGGCCCGCCAGGGCGCTGATGCCCCCGATGCGGTCCTCGTCGTCATGGTCGGGGGCGGCGCCGCTGGCCTCCTGGCCGAACAGCTCCCGGTCGCCGATCACCCGGATGGGTTCGTCGGCCCCCAGCGTTCCGCAGAAGACCCGCACCAGGCTGGTCCGGCCGGCGTAGGGGTCCGAGGTGGTACCGATGACCTGGGCCACCAGGTGGGTATTGGCCATGCAACTGCCCTCCGGCAGCAACGCGCCGGACGGGGTGGCCAACAGCGGCACCGGCCGCATCGTCGGGGACGGGAAGCCACGTTCGATCCAGCGCAGCAATTCCTCCGTGCCGACATCGCTGGTGGTGTGGGCCGGCATCACCGGGAAGAACCGCCCGGACAGCAGGGCTTCGCGCAGGGCGCCGTGAACCTCGTCGACCGCCAGGTCTTCGTCCTCCAGATAGCGCTCCAGGAGGGAGTCGTCGCCCACTTCCGTGATGATGGACTCGATCAGCGGCTGGCGATGCTGCTGGATCAACTCCAGTTCCTCGTTGGTCGCGTCGCGGGAAGTGCGTTTCGTGCCGTCGTAGGTGTGCGCCCGCTTGTTCATCAGCGAGAGGTTCCCGATGGTGCGGTTGCCGTCCCGGATGGGGAGCAGGGCCGGGACGACCGACTCCCCGAAGGCCGCGCGGGCGGCCTCCACCATCGCGTCGAACGTGGCCCGCCCCTGGTCGAGCTTCGTGATGACGATGATCCGTGGCAGTCCGGAGTTCTCGCACTCCTCCCACAGGGTCATCGTGGCGGCCTGGATCTCCTCGCCTGCGGGCACCACGAACACGGCGGCGTCGGCGGCACGCAGGGCCGCACGCAGCTCACCGAGGTATTCGGGGTGGCCCGGTGCGTCCAGCAGGTTGATCTGCGCGTCCACGGACGGGATGGACGCGAAAGCCAGCGTGGCCGCCCTCTCCGGTGTGTCCGCCTCTCCGCGATAGCCATCTATCCGTGCCCGTAACAAGTGCTCGAACAGGGTTGTCTTGCCGGAGCCGCTGGCGCCGACGAGGACCACGTTGCGGATCTGGTCCGGCGATGTCACTTCGAAACTCGAACTCAACCTTGAGGCCATGACCAAACGCTACCCGCCGCGCCCCTGGTCACTGACCTCGGGGTGGGTTTCGAAGGCGGATGCCAGAATTTGCGCCAGACGGCCCGTGGACGTAAGGTAGGTAGCTGTTGCGTGCCCTGCGAACCCGTGGACTCTTGCGGGCTGGGCCCATGCAACCACCTACTGTCTTGAGAACTAATGGAAGTTGGTCCGCGTCCGTGTCCACGTACACCCCAAAGCCAGGCGAGATCGCCCGGAACTGGCATGTGATTGATGCTGAAGACGTCATCCTCGGCCGTCTCGCGTCCCAGGTTGCCACGCTGCTGCGCGGCAAGCACAAGCCTACGTTCGCCCCGCATGTTGACCAGGGTGACTTCGTGGTCGTGATCAACGCCTCCAAGATCGCCCTGTCCGGCAACAAGCGTGACGCCTCCATGCGCTACTCCCACTCCGGTCATCCCGGCGGTCTGAAGTTCGTCTCCATCGGCACGCTGCTGGAGAAGGACCCTCGCAAGGCCGTCGAGAAGGCCGTGTGGGGCATGCTGCCCAAGAATAAGCTCGCGCGTCAACAGCTGTCGAAGCTCAAGGTCTACGCAGGCCCCGAGCATCCACACGCTGCCCAGAAGCCGGAGCCGTTCGAGATCACCCAGATCGCCCAGTGAGCCAAGGAACACCTATGACTGAGCAGAGCACCGTCGACCAGAGCGCCGAAGAGCAGATCGCCCCCTTCGTGGACGAGCAGGACCGCGAAATCGCGTACCGCTCCGACGCCAACCCCGCCGTCGCAGCC
>CAZPSO010000190.1:0-5294 GCA_964588895.1 uncultured Tessaracoccus sp. | reverse complement strand
CTTCGTGGAGAACATCATCTACTACGCCCGCAGCTACGTGTACGTGGCCAACACCGTGGGCCTGGGAACCCCACAGGAGGAGGTCATGGAACTGGTCATGCTCCGTGGCGTCTACACCTCCTTCGCCCATCCGTTGTTCACCATGATGATCGCGTTCGGCATCGCAGTCGCGCTCGGCGCCCGCAGCAAGATCGTCCGGGTGATGGCACCGCTGGCCGGGTTCATCGTCGGCGCGGGCGGGCACATGCTGTTCAACGGCATCGCCAGCACCATGGACACCTCGGCCGCGCGCAGGCCCTGGTTCTTTGCCCTGGGCCTGGTGGCCCTGATGGTCATCTTCATGCTGCTGGGCCTGTTGTCCCATGGGCAGCTGATCAAGCGCCGCCTCCTCGATTACCGGCGTCACGGGTGGCTCCAGGAGCGTGACCCGATCGTCTTCTCCAGCCTGGTCCGCCGCTTCAAGCTCCATCTGGCTGCGCTGCTGCGCGGCCCGCGCATGTGGTGGCGCACCCGGGGCTTCACGGCCAGGATGACCGAACTGGCCTACCTCCGCCATTCGCTGACGCGCGGAACGGTCGGGGACGGCGGGCTGGACAGGGCTCATGAGCTGCTGCTCGAGATCGAGGACTTGCGCCCCCGGGTGCTGTCGGACCCCGGCGCCCAGAAGGTGATCCCGCCGCGCAAGCGCTCGAAGGCGGCCTCGCAGCAGGTCCTGCCCCCGCCGCAGGCACCCGGACCGGCCGGTCTCGCGGGACAGTGGCCGCGGCCATGACACCTGCTAGCGCCCGCCTGACACAGGAGTTCGAGGAACTCGCGGATTTGCTGCCCCGGGTCCAGTTCCCGCTCCCGATCGACGGTGCCGCCGAACACCGTCGCATGGCAACCGCCATCGATGCCCAGCTGCGCGACTATCTCCTGCCACGCTCCCGCCGCCTCGACGCCCCACTGCTGGTGGTGGTGGGTGGTTCCACCGGGGCGGGCAAGTCGACGCTCGTCAACGCCCTGCTGCGCGCCGAGGTCACCCGTCCGGGGGTGCTGAGGCCCACCACCAAATCGCCTGTCCTCATCTGCAACCCGGCGGACCTGGCATGGTTTGCCTCCGGCAACGTCCTGCCGTCGTTGACGCGCAGCCATAGGCCCGTCCACGACTCGCGGGCCCTCCAACTGGTGCCCCTGGACACTCTGCCGGAGGGGTTGGCCCTGGTGGACGCCCCCGACATCGACTCCGTGGACGACGACAACCGCAGACTCTCACGCCAGTTGCTGCAGGCCGCGGACCTGTGGCTGTTCGTGACCTCCGCCGCGCGCTACGCCGACGCGGTGGGCTGGGAGATCCTCGAGCAGGCAGCGCAGCGCAGCATCCTGATCTCCGTGGTCCTGAACCGGAGCCCCGAAGGGGCCATCGGCGACCTGACCTCACACCTGCACTCGATGCTGGCTGAGCGCGGCCTGCCAGCCGCCCGGGTATTCAGCGTGCCCGAGTACGAACTCGACCCCGACGACCTCCTCCCGCAGACCGCCGTGGCGCCCATCCGGGCCTGGCTCGAGTCGCTGGCGGCGGAGGAGCAGGGCCGGGCCGACGTCGCGGTCCAGTCCCTGGCCGGCTCCACCCGGGCGATCGGCCCCCAGCTTGCCAAGCTGGCGGAGGGCTTGGGTTCGCAGGGCGAAGCCACGGCTTCGCTGCGCGGCGGGGCCGAGCTCGCCTTCCAGCGGGCCGGGTTGGCCGTGGCGGAGGCCACCAGCGACGGCACCATGCTGCGCGGCGAGGTCCTGTCCCGGTGGCAGGACTTCGTGGGCACCGGAGACCTCATGCGCAGTGTCGAGCAGGGCATCTCTGCGGTTCGTGATCGTCTGGTCAGCTGGTTCGGGGGCAGCCCGAGCAAGGCCGACGAGGTCAAGGTGGCCATCACAGATGGCCTGGCGGCCCTGATCATCGAGCACTGCCAGGCGGCGCACCAGGAGGCTGTCGGGAGCTGGTCGATCACTGGATGGGGGCGCGAGATCGTGGAGGCCAACCCCCATCTGGAGTACCCGACCAGCGACTTCGACCTGCAGGCCACCCAGCTGATCCGCCAGTGGCAGGCCGCCATCTTCGAGTTGGTCGGGGAGCAGGGCAAGTCAAAGCGGCTGAAGGCACGTGCGTTGGCGCTGGGCACCAACGCGGTGGGGGTGGCCCTCATCATCGTGGTCTTCGCCAGCACTGGTGGCTTGACCACCGCTGAGGTGGGCATCGCCGGCGGCGCCTCACTGCTCGCCCAGCGTCTCCTCGAAGGAGTCTTCGGCGAGGACGCGGTGCGCAGGCTCGCGCGGCAGGCCAAGGCAGACCTCGACGAACGGGTCGGGACACTGCTGGCCACACAGCTGGCCCGCTTCGAGGAAGTGGTGGACACGCTCGAGGTCGACGCCGACGTCCGCGAGGCAGTGGAGACCAGCGCCCGGGGCCTGCAGGTCGCCGTGCAGGAGGTCTTCTCTGATCTGACACGCCCCGAGGGCTACTGATGGCGTCACTGGGCAGGCAACTGGTACTCATGGCCCAGCTTGCCGACGTCACCGCGAGCAGGGTCGAGCCCGAGCTCGGCGAGCGCACTGCCAGGGTGCTGGAGCGCGCGGACCAGCGGCTGGCCATGGGCCAGCAGACCGTGATCGCCCTCGCCGGGCCAACGGGGGCCGGCAAGTCCTCGCTGATGAATGCCCTGGCGCAGGCGGAGATCGCCACGCCGGGCATCAGGCGGCCCACCACCTCCACGACGCTCGCCGTCAGCTTCGGACCCACCAACACCGACCTGCTGGACTGGCTGGAGGTTCAGCGCCGCCACGAGGTGGCTGCGGACGTGATGCCTGACGTCGTGCTGCTCGACCTCCCGGACCACGATTCGGTGGTGGTCTCGCACCACGTGGAGGTGGAGCGGCTGGTCAAGGTGGTGGACCAGTTCGTGTGGGTCACCGACCCACAGAAGTACGCCGACGCCTCCATCCACAAGCGATACCTGCGGCCGCTTGCCGGACACCGCGACGTCATCACCGTGGTGCTGAATCAGGCAGACCGCCTTCGGCCGCACGAACTGGCCCAGTGCATGGACCACCTGGGCCAACTCCTGGCCGACGACGGGCTCAGCGGTGTGCAGGTGTTCGCGGTCAGCGCCAGGACGGGCGACGGTATCGAACGGCTCCGGGACCGGCTGGCGGCGATCGCGGCATCCAAGAGTGCGGCCGCGAACCGGCTGCTCGCGGACTTGTCGGTGTTGACCGACGAGTTCGAGCACGCCACCGCCGGGGGCAAGCTCGAGGGGGTCGGCCAGGCCGGCGTCGCCCGTCTGGAGGAGGGCATGGCCCGGGCGGCGGGGGTCCCCATCGTGGAACGCGCTGTGCAGCAGGCCATGCTGCACCGGGGCATGCTGGCCACGGGATGGCCGTTGGTCAACTGGTGGCGCAGGCTGCGTCCCGACCCACTCAGACGTCTGCGGCTGGGGGGTGGTCACCCGACCCGGGAGCTCGACGCCCCCGCCACTGTGACCGCCCGCAGTTCCCTGCCGCAGCGCGGTGCGGTGGCTGACGCCCAGCTGGCCACGGCCCTTCGCGGTGTCGCCGACGAGACGTCCCGGGGGATGCCTGAGCTGTGGCGCGCCGCCGTCCACGACTCGGCGCACCGCACTGCGGACACCCTGCCGGACGTGCTCGACAACGCTGTTGCCGAAACAGACCTGGGCACCGATCGGGTGCCCGTGTGGTGGCAGCTGCTGAAGTTCCTGCAGTGGCTGCTGATCGCCGCGGTGGTCGTGGGCGTGGGGTGGCTGAGCGTCAACGTCGTCCTGATGTACTTCCAGCTGCCGTCCCTGCCGGAGATGGTGGTGGGTAGTGAGGGTGGGTTCCGCGTGCCGCTGCCCACCGCTCTCGTCGGTGGTGGGCTGGCAGCCGGGTTCGTGCTCTCCGTCCTGGCCCGCATCTTCGTGTCCCTGGGGGCCGGGGCGGCCCGGCGGCGGGCGCGGAGGCGCCTGCGGCGCAGTGTTTCGGCCGTGGCCCAGGCCGAGGTGGTGGCCCCGTTGAACGCGGAGATCGACCGCTACCGGCGTGCGAGGGAACTGGTGAAGAAGCTTCGTTGAGCCGGGGCTGGCATACTGGCCTGCGGTCGGTCAAGAGCATCCAATCGAAAGGCGTCATGGCAGAGTTCATCTACACCATGCAGAAGGTTCGCAAGACAGCGGGCGAAAAGGTCATCCTGGACGACGTCACCATGGCGTTCTACCCGGGTGCCAAGATTGGCGTGGTCGGCCCCAACGGTGCCGGGAAGTCCACCCTCCTGAAGGTGATGGCCGGCATCGAGCTGCCGAACAACGGCGAGGCCCAGCTGGCCAAGGGCGCCACGGTGGGCATCCTGCTGCAGGAACCGCCGCTCGAGGAGGACAAGACCGTCCTGGAGAACGTCGAACTGGCGGTGGGCGAGACGAAGAACATGCTCAAGCGGTTCGAGGAGATCTCCCTGGAGATGGGGGAGCCCGACGCCGACTTCGATGCACTCATGGAAGAAATGGGCCAGCTGCAGACCGAACTGGACCACCGCGAAGCGTGGGACATTGATTCCCAGCTGGAACAGGCGATGGATGCCCTGCGGCTGCCGCCCAGCGACAGCCCGGTCAGCCACCTTTCCGGCGGTGAGCGTCGCCGCGTCGCCCTGTGCCGCCTCCTGCTCGAGGCCCCCGACCTCCTGCTTCTGGACGAGCCCACCAACCACCTTGACGCGGAGTCCGTGAACTGGCTGGAAGCCCACCTCAAGGCGTACAAGGGCGCCGTGCTGGCCGTGACGCACGACAGGTACTTCCTGGACAACGTGGCCGAGTGGATCGCAGAGATCGACCGCGGCCGCCTCCACGGCTACGAGGGCAACTACTCCATGTACCTGGAGTCCAAGCGTGAGCGGCTCCAGATCGAGGGCAAGAAGGACGCCAAGCGTGCCCGCATCCTGGAGAAGGAACTCGAGTGGGTCCGCTCGAACCCGAAGGCCCGGCAGGCCAAGAGCCGTGCCCGGCTGTCCCGCTACGAGGAGATGGCCGCGGAGGCGGATCGCCGGCGCGGCGTCGACCTGGCCGAGATCAATATCCCGGCCGGCCCGCGACTGGGATCCGTCGTGCTCGAGGGCAGGGATTTGGAGAAGGGCTTCGACGGCCGCACACTGATCGAGGACCTCTCGTTCTCCCTGCCACGCAACGGCATCGTCGGCATCATCGGTCCCAACGGCGTGGGCAAGACCACGCTGTTCAAGACCATCACCGGCCAGGAGGAACTGGACGGCGGGGCGC
>CAZPSO010000189.1:0-5318 GCA_964588895.1 uncultured Tessaracoccus sp. | reverse complement strand
CGGGGTCCCATCCCCGAGGCCGAGCACGCCCACAACGTCGACTATGAGGCCGAGACCCAGGCGGCCCTGGCCATGGCCGCGCACGTCGAGGCCCGATCACGCACCTCCGAGCAGCTCGCGAAGCTGAGGCGCCAAGCCGAGAAGCAGCACCAGCGCGCCGGCTACCTCACCACCTCCGAAGACACCGAACGCCGTCGCAAGGAGTGGGTCACCGGGGAGCTGGTGGCTGCCGGCACCGAACGGGCACGCTCGCTGGGCTGGACCGATGTCTACACCTTCGCCAAGGCGCTCGGGGAGCGGGTGGTGGCCGAGAAGGGCCACGACATGCAGGTCTCCATCGTGCGCCCGGCCATCGTCGAGTCCTCACTCAAGCACCCGTACCCCGGGTGGATCGAAGGCTTCAAGATGGCCGACCCGATCATCCTCGCCTACGGCCGCGGACAGCTGCCAGAGTTCCCGGCCTCTCCCGACGCCGTGATCGACATCATCCCGTGTGACTACGTGGTCAACGCGATCGTCGCCGTGTGCGCCACGCAGCCCGAGGTGGGGGAGCCCGAGTTCTACCACTGCGCCTCCGGGGCCCGCAACCCGCTGACGTTCAGGGGCATCTACGAACACGTGCGCGGCTATTTCGAGAAGAACCCCTACGTCAAGGAGCAGGGGTCCGTGGCCCTGGCCACCTGGAACTTCCCTGGCCCCGAGCCCATCGAGCGGATCCTGTGGCTTGCCGACCGCGGCACCAGGATCGGCAACAAGCTGCTGAGCTACGCCCCCCGGGGCAAAACGGTGCGCCAGTGGGCCGTCAAGCTGGACAAGGCCACCCGCCAGCTGGAGTTCCTGAACAAGTACTTCGCCCTCTACGGGGAGTACCTGCAATCCGAACTTCATTTCGTGGACGACTGCACGCTGGCGCTGCACAATTCACTGCACCCCGACGACGTCGAGACCTTCGGCTTCGACTCCGCCGACTTCGACTGGTACCACTACCTGCAGGAAGTGCACGCGCCGGCCATCACCGATCCGGTGCGCCGCCTCGAGTCGGCGCGACGGCGCCGCCGCAGCGCCCCGGGCACCTACAAGCCCTTGAGGCCCTCAGAACCCGGGACGGTCCTGGCCGCCTTCGACCTCGACGGCACCCTGATGGTGACCAACGTCGTGGAGACCTACCTGTGGTCCAGGTTGCCCGAACAGTCCCTGATCGAGCGGGCGGGCACGCTCTCCCAGGTGGCGCTACGGCTCCCGTTGCTGCTGAGCGCCGAGCGCAAGGACCGCGGGGTCTTCCTGCGCCAGTTCTACCGTCGATACGAGGGGGCCAACCTGGCTGCCCTGGAGCAGTTCGTCGACGAACGGATGGCACCGTTCATCCTGGACCGCACGTCGCCCGAGGCCATTAGGCGGATCCGCGAGCATCGTGACGCCGGGCACACCACCGTGCTGCTGACCGGCGTCATCCGCCCGCTGACCCGCCCCTTCGAGGGGCTCTTCGACAGGATTGTGGCCGCCGACCTGGCCACTGACGACAACGGCATCTGCACCGGGTTCCTGACCGGTCCGCCCATGGTGGGGGAGTCGCGCAGCGCGTGGCTGCACCACTTCGCCGCCCTGCACCAGATCGATGTGGGAGAGTCCTACGCCTACGCGGACAGCCACGTCGACCTGCCGATGCTGCGCGCCGTCGGCAATCCGGTGGCCGTCAGCCCCGACATCTCCCTGATGCGTGCCGCCCGCGCAGAGAACTGGTCGATCGTCGAGTGGCCCGCACACTCGACACAACCACGGTGGAAGCTGCCGTCCTGAGCTGAGAGGGTACCTTCATGCCTCGTCCCGGGTTCGTGCTGGAGGTGGATGCAAGGACGCCCCCACTGCTGCGCCTGTCCGGTGCTGACGTGGGCACCGAACGGTTCGCGCTGGGCACCCGGGCGCTGTACGCGGCCGATGCATCGGCCTCCGCCAACCCCGTCCCGTTGATCGACGCCGCGCTCGAATCGCCGCTGGAGCATGCCCCACTCGCCAGTCTTGCACCGACGTCGAAGCTGACCATCGTGGTGGCGGCCGACGAGGTGGTCCAGCCCCGCATGCGCTTCGACGTGCGGCGCACGATGGTGGAACGGGTCCTGGAGGTGGCCGCCCGCCGGGGTGTGGCCGACGTGCGGATCGTTGTCGGAGCCGGCCTCAGGCGGGGGTGGGGCGAAGGTGAGATCCCCCGCATCCTCGGCGAGCGGGTGGCCATCTCATTCCTGCCGGACGGGCTGATCGCCAACCATGACATCACCGCGGATGACCTCGTGGAGGTGGCACGGGTGGATGGTCACCCGGTGCGGGTGAACCCCCGGGTTGCCACCTCCGACCTCGTGGTCTTCGTCGGAGCGCGCAACGGGTACCGCAGACCAAACCCGCTCTCGGTGGGGATCGTCGACGTCTCCACCATCAACCGGATCAGCGCCCCGGACGCCACCGCAGGCGCGGCAGACCGCGTCGCCGACGCCTTGTCCGCGGCCGTGCCCAGCTTCTTGCTGGTCGCGGTGCTCGGGCAGCCGCTGATGGGTTCAGCGCTGTCGTTCCTGAACCGGCGGGAATGGGAGTGGCGCCTGCCCGAACAGCTCGCCTTCGCCGGGGCCCGGCAACTCCTCGGTGCCCTGCCCCAGCGGGGGGCGCAGCGCCTGTTCGGGCAACCAGCAGGGGACTATCCCGTCCTCGATGTCATCGGCGGACGTGCTGACCGGGTCCACCAGGAGGCCGGGGAAGTGTGGCGGGCGGCACACCAACTGGACGTGGCGGGCCCCGCCGATGTGCTCGTCACCTCGGTGTGGGGCCCGGAGTTCGACCTCGGCAACCCCACCGGGTCACCGATCGCCGCCGCGCATCATGCGATCGTGGAACGGGCGGGATCGCACCTCAAGAACCCCCTCCTGCGCGACGGCGGGGTGCTGCTTGCGTTCCATCCCCTGGCGCCGACCTTCCCGCAGCGGGACCGTGCCGCCGCGGCCGACTTCTTCGCCCGCGTGATCCCCGAGACCCTTGATGTCGAGGAGATCCGCGCGCGGCACGAAGCCTCCACCATCAGCGACCCCTGGTACCTGGACCTGTACCGCCGACACCTCGCCGACCACCCCCTGCACGTCCTGCACGACTGGTACCGCCTCGCCGGCGCCGCGCAACGGTTCAGCGACATCATCTGGATCGGAGGGGACCGCCGTACCGCGGCACTGCTGGGCCACCGCGCTGCGTCCAGCCTTCCCGACGCCCTGGAGATCGCCTCCACCCATGTGGGCAACGACCCGACCATGACCTACATGCGATCACCGGGGCGCCTCCTCGGGCGAGTGTCATGAGCCGTCGGTTGAGCCCCTGGGCCCTGAAACAGCGCCGAGCCCAGCGGCCCCGGCTGACGTGGCCCGGCGACATGGGGCGATTCGCCCGCACCGGGTTCGGGGCATTCTCCACCCGCCCGGCAACCGCGCCGGAACCACCCCTGTCGAGGCCGTCGCGGCTGGGGCTGCAAGACCTCAAATTCGGCCCCGGCACCTTCGACCTGCTCGCCCGCCGCTTCGACTACCAGGTCGGCGGCATCGACGCGCTCGAAGGTCTCGAGGGGCCGGTGGTGTTCGCGACCAGCGAGCAGGGTGTCATGGACTGGCCGGTCCTGCGCAGCATCCTTCCTTCGAGGCTGCACACGCAGCAGCACAACGTGGAACGGGCCCTGATCCGGGGCCGCAGCGTGGCGGTCTTCTCCGAAGAGGTGGTGACGGGACCCGGCGTGGGGGAGTTCAGCACGAGGGCCGCAGAACTCGCCAACCAGCACAACATCCCGATCGTGCCCGTGGCGATCCTGGGCACCTTCAAACTGAACGAGATGCTGCGCCTGCCGCTGCGCACCAAGCCCCGGGTGTCCATCCGCTTCGGGGCGCCCATCTGGGTACGGGGACGTTCCATCGGCGAGGCCACGGCCCTGGTGCAGGCCACCGTGGGCGAACTCTCAGCCAGGGGAGAGGTGTCCTGGTGGGCAGGAATGCAGCGCGTCGCACACCAGGCGGAGCCGCCTCTGCCCCAACCGCGCTGGCGACGCCTCTGGGACCAGACCGTCCTGCGCCCGCGCGCCCCCCTCAGGATCTGGGAAGCCGACCACTAGACTGGGATCCGGCATGGAGGATCTGATGGAGAACTACCTGGAGGACCACCTTGCTTGGCGACCCATCACGCAAGATGACCTCCCGGAGTTGCTCCAGCTGCGCGTGCAGATCGAGCAACTCGATGACTCGGTGGTCAGCACCGTCGAACGCGTCGTCGACGTGCGCGCCGTGGAAGACCTGGCGTCGATGTCCATCGGCGGCTGGGACAATTACGGCAGCCTCCTGGCGTTCGGCCTGGACGCCCCGTTGCCTGAACAGGCCAAGCCCCGCATCCTGCTGCTGGGCGGTGTGCACCCCACGCACCGCTACCTGAAGATCGGGCGGGCCGTGCTCGAGTGGCAGGAGAAGAAGGCCATCGCCTGGCGGGATGAGCACCACCCCGGCGAGGAGTTGTGGCTCGGCTGCTACACAGAACGCCACCAACCCGGCCTCCAACGCATCCTGCAGCGGCGTGGCTACGAGCGGGAGCAGGAGTTCTACGACATGTTCCGCAGCCTCGAGCACCTCCCGAGGATCACTGACGTGCCCGGTGTCGGTTTCACCCAGTGGGATGACGCCCACGAGGATGAGGTACGCCTTCTCCACGGCCGCTGTTTCGCCGGCACGGACCCCCACAGTATTGACCCGGCCAACTGGCACGCCTCCTTCCACGACGACGGGTTCCGGCCCGCGTGGTCATGGCTGGCCTGGAAGGATGGGGCCATCGTGGGCTATGCCTTGGCGCGCGCCGACGACGAGGGTGCTGCCGAGGGCGAGCGACACTCGTGGATCGATCGCCTCGGGGTGGCTCCCGAACACCGGGGCCAGGGGATCTCCACGGCGCTTCTGGTGCGCGGTCTGCACTCCATGGCCGCTGACGGATGTTCCGGCGCCGGCATCGGCGTGGACTCACCGGCGCACGACTTCCTCCAACACCTGGAGACCCACCTCGGCTACCGGACGCGCGACGCCATCACGTTGATGAGCAAGACGATCCCGGCTGGGTAAGCTTGACGGCTGGACCACCAGTCAGAGAGGGGAGAGCCCATGGCAGGCCACTCCAAGTGGGCAACCACCAAGCACAAGAAGGCAGTCGTCGACGCCAGGCGCGGAAAGTTGTTCGCCAAGCTCGTCAAGAGTGTCGAGGTTGCGGCGCGCACCGGCGGTGGTGATCCCGCCGGAAACCCCACCCTCTATGACGCGATCCAG
>CAZPSO010000188.1:0-5337 GCA_964588895.1 uncultured Tessaracoccus sp. | reverse complement strand
AGGAACTCCTCGATCACGGCAGCCACCAGCGGGCTCACCGTGGCGCCCTGGGGAACCGACGTCATGCCCGTCACCAGCTCCTGCGCCAGCGATGCCACGGCCTTCGCGTCCGTGAGCCAGTCGGCATCCTGCTGGTCCTCGTCCCGTGACCCCTCCTCCGCCACACGCTTCCTGAGTTGATAGGTGGCTGCCATCAGCGCCTCCCACTCCCCCATCAGCCGGGATTCGGCGGGCAGGGAACGGGTCCGGTCCATGCGCACGTTGAGGCTGGGCTCCCTGCCCAGGATGGCGCCCGTGACCGCCATGGCCACCGTGGTCTCGTCCTGGCCCAGGTCCTTCGAGGTGACTGACCGGTTGGCGGAGATCATTCCCAGCACCCCGGGGAGAAGGTTGGCGGCCACCACTGCCGCCCCCACCAAGGACGCCGGCGCAATGAAACCCACATGATGCGGTTCGACCGGCACGTCGGTGTCGCGGTCACCGTGGACGACCGACTCCACCAGTGTCTTCACTGCCTCGACCTGTTCCAGGGCCTGTCGGTATCGAGCAATTCTGCTGACCAGGTCCGCATCCGTCGTCACGATCACGCCCATACGACCCGATGCTGCCTGGGTGACCTTCTTTGCCACCAGGCTGGCAGCGTCCTCCAGCGCGCGCGTCGCCAACAGGGTGGAGAACAAGACAGTGTCGTCCTTCACGCTGGTGGTTCCACGGTCGACGGACCCCAGGTCCGGCGTCACGTCCTTCCAGGCGCTGCGGACGGATTCGGCGTTCTTGAGCCGTCGCTCCTCGTTCTCCAGCTTCAGCTGCTCAGTCTTCGCGCGGGCCTCTGCATCGCGCGCCGCCCGCCCCGCCCTGAGTTCGTCCAGTTCATACTTCAGCTTCGCCGCCTCGGCCTCTGCCTTGGCGATCTGCTGCGTCAACAAATCCGGATGGATCCCCTCGTCGCCCATGACCATCCCCCCTGATGGGACAGCGCACCATAGCGCCGTCGGTGGGCTCAAACTACTCCGGCGGACGGGTGGCCCACAATGGGGTTCGGCGCGGAATCTACGACTCGCCCCGGACGTTGTGCTCCAGTTTGCTGAAGTAATACGACATCACCACACCCGCCACGAACATCACCACCGCAAACAGCACCGCCCCCGTCAGCGACAGCCCGGCCGCCGCCAGCGCGTCGGCCCGGAACGCGGGGAACACCACCGTGGGGAAGATGGCCAGCGACGAGCCGATCACGAGCCCCAGGATGAGGTGATACATGGTGGCGTAGTAGCGGTCGAACAGCCAGCTGGCGCCCTTGGCCGTCAGCAGCACGCACGCCACCACGCCGACGGCCAGGGGGATGATGACGCCCGGGTCGAGGTCGGCGATGCCGGCGGCCATCTTGTCGTAGAGGCCGAAGTAGATCAGGAAGTTCGACGGCGACATCCCCGGTACCACCACGCCCAGCCCGATCAAGGCACCCGATCCCACCCACACGGGAACGCTGGGCGTCACTTCCACCAGCAGGGCCCCGCCCGCCAGCATCAGCAGGAACACGGCCACCGCCGCGATCCCCAGCGCCACGAAGTGCTTCCCGCTGCGACCCCTGGACCCGGCCTGCGCCCACAGGGAGGGGAAGGTGCCGACGACGAACCCGATGAACAGGCACGTGAACTGGGCGGCGTAGGAGGCGAACGCCGCCTCCACGAACACCGAGAACCCCAGGATGCCCAGCCCCACCCCCACCGCCACCGGCAGGAAGAAGCGCACGTTGACGAGGAAATCGCGGCGCAGGTTGCCCAGGAACCGGATCATCGGCTCGTAGACCCCGAAGATCACCGCCAGCACACCGCCGGAAAGACCGGGCAGGATGGCGCCCACGCCAATGGCCACGCCCTTCAGCAGACGCCCCACCCATGCCCCGAGCCGTGCCCTGCGCGTGGGGACCTCTTGCTCGATCATCGGCTCTACCTCCGTCGATCAGTGTCGCTCAGGAGTTACCACGTCGCGAAATCGGCCGAGCCGTCACGGCAGCGGCATCCCGGCTGGCTCCAGCCCGGATACGCGCCGTCGGCCCTCACCCTCAGGACGCATGTGGGTCTCCCGATTCGGTCCTTCGCGTCTCCTCGTCCGGTTGTAACACTGCCACCCGCACGCGTGCAGACGTTCGGCCACCGTCGGCAGCGTGGCACGGCAAGATGGGGACCATGACCACCGAGCCGGCGATCGAGCTGACACTGGGCCACCCCAAGTGGGACCAGGCGCTGCCCGTGCTGCAATCACTGCGCCCGCACCTGGACCGCCCCAACCTCGAACAGCTCCTGCGCGAAGGCGCCCCGCAAGGGCTGCGCTTCACCGGGCTCTTCGACGGTGACACCTGCCTGGCCGTCGCCGCATGGCGGATCATGGCGTCCACCACTTCCCTGCGACGCTTCTACATCGACGCCATCGCCGCCGCCCCCGACGCCCGCAACCAGGGCCATGGCGGGGAATTGTTCCGCCTGTTGGTCGAGCGTGCCCGGCAACTGCGTTGCGAAACGGTGGAACTCACCGCGGCCGTGGACAGATTCGACTCCCACCGGTTCTTCATCCAGCAGCGCATGCAGATCAGCGGCCACCAGTTCCGGCTGGTCCTGAACCAGGACTGATCCCGGCACACCGATCACGTGACTTTCACATGGGAGGCTCGGGCAGGGCTACGATTGTTGCCCCTCCACGACCTCCTGGCCAGTTCCTCCAGTTACCAGGCCGCCTGACCCTCAAGAGAACTGGAGCCAAGTAGATTGATGCAGCTCCTGATGTGGGCGCCGACCTGCACAGCTCAATTGAATCTCAGGCCAAGTTGCCTGTACAACCCAAACGCTTCCCGATATGGAACGCCAAGCGCCTTGCAGGCATCGGGGATGAGGACGCGCTTCTTCGCCTCGGGGCGCGGTTGCTCGAATGTGACAACCTCGTGCCCAAGCCCGAGAGCCTGAGCGACAAGATAGTAGTCGGCAGCATTGAAGAACGCGGCACGGGCGGCTTGCATGTAGGGGCGGTCGCGGTGCATCGTCCACGCGGAGAGGCGTGCCATGGCATCGGGTGTGTGCGCGTCAGGCCGTATCCAGAAGCTTGTCGGCAGGCTTGCTGCCCAGTCCTTCAAGTGTCCTGGTCCCTTGCCATCATCGATCTCGTCGCGGATACGGGCGATGGATGCGATGTTGCCCTTCTCATGCTGTTCCCGCAACCATTCCCAGAAGGTTGGGGCGATGTCTGGTGCGTAGTAAAGCCTCGAAGCCTGAATGAAGACGTTGGCGTCCAGGAGGAACATCAGGGTTCTCCCAGACGGCTGGCGTACTGGTCGATCATCGGCACGCTCCTGAACCCCATCAGTCGCGCAGCTTCCGTCATGGGAATCCGATCACTTCTGGCGGCCCGGATCAATGCCCGGCTGAGGGTCCTCCCAATGCGGAACGGCTGGTTGTTGTAGAAGTCGCCGCCCCCGGCGTTCGCCCGTCCACCCAGGAACGTCATCAGCCGTTCAACCTCCGCGTCGTAAGTGGAGGAGAACCCTTCTTCGCGCAGGAGTCCGGTTTGGCGGAGCCTGAGCAGGATCACCAACGTGGAGCAACGATAGCGATCAGCGAGCCGATCGAGTTCCTCGATTAACTCTGCTCCACGATCAAAATTCACTCGGAGATCCCCGTGCGGAACGGCTATCTCGGCAGCGACGGCGTCACACCAGCGCTCCACTTCAGTGGCTCGGCCCCGGAGTGGTTCACCTCCGTAGCTGACTCCAGACTCCCCTCGCCACACATGGGCGAATTCGTGGAGCAAGGAGAACACTTGACCTCGCTTGGTGTCTCGGGCGTTGACGAACACCAGCGGAGCAATCAGGGAGTGCAACGTGAACCCCCGGAACTCCTCGATGTCGAGCATCCGGTGCGTGTTGTTGCCCACCATCGAATTGAGAACCACAAGTCCACCGAGCTCCTCAAATGCAGAAATGAGGTAGCTCCGTGCGCCGTCGATGGTGCGTATGGACTCGCGCTCGCGCAGGCCGTAGCCAAGCGCCTCGGTGATAAGGCCTGCTGCCTCGGTCACCGGCAAGTTCTGGGCACTCCCGACAAATCCCAACCCATCGGCCTCATCGGACTCCAAGAGGTAGTCCTCGTACCATGCTTGCCGACGCTGATTAAGGTAGATGGTCTCCAGTAGGTCGTCGCTGTGGCTGACGGATACTCCGCGGCCGACGCGGAAATCTGGGATGGGGAGCTCTTCCACAGGAGGTTCCTGCAAAAATAGGTAGCCGACTGGGACTCGAGTGAAGGCTGCAATGTCCTCCACATCGGAGAAGGAAGGTCTGGCATCCTCAGCTAACCAACGATCCCAGTTGGCGAACTTGGTGCGCATGTCTTCGTCGTCACGGCCGCTACGATGCTGCGCCCATTCAAGGACAGGAGTGCGCACGCTCACTGCCGTCATCGTCGCCTCCTCTCCGTCCGATAGCCAAGATGCGCCTCGTCGGCGTTGATAATCAGTTTAGGCGCGTGGACTCGCCGCAGCTTTGACCACAATGCACGGATCTGTCTGTCACGGTACCGGTCGAGACCGACACGGCGAGACCGCGGCATCAGATGAGGGCCATCATGGTTGCGCCTGCGCTCGTGACCCTTCGATAAGCTCGGGGCGCGGACGGGGGCCGGGCCCTTCGACAAGCTCAGGACGCGGAGGGCGGATTGAGGCACGGAGGGCGGATCGAGGCGCGCATGAGAGGCGCAGGGCGCAATGGCGGCTCAGGTGGAGAGACTCACCTGGAGTGTTCAGCGCGGTAGGTGGCCCCGATACCCGCCGCCGCCAGGCCCAGCAGCCCCAGGGCCACCCACAGGATGCCGCGCGGGACGATGTCGGCGGGGATGGCGGCCACGCCAAGAACCACGGCCATGCCCACCAACGTGGCACCCAGGTAGCCCAGACCCGAGCCCAGCATGCGCCGCACACCGCCCGCACCCAGGGCGGAATACGACGGCGCGGCCGCGGCATAGCCCGTGGTCAGGTGGTGCGCGGCCAGCAGGAGTGCGACCAGCACGGTCTGCCACCAGAGCGCCCCACCAGCCCCAATGAGCCACCACAGCGCCACCGCAGCGACCCCGACGAGCGAGCCGAACGAATCCGGCTGCAGCAGGGCCCACAAGCCGGCCCCCACGACGATGAACGCCAGCAATTGCCACACGAGCACCGGGAACCACGCCCAGGCCAGCGCGCCGGCGCCCAACAGCGCACCCAGCGCAAGGAGGCGCAGGGCCCACTGGGCGGGATCGGTGACCCGCAGGGTGTAGATGGCGCCGGCCACCAGGTCCACCACGTCCCTCA